>NZ_JADYUD010000005.1 GCF_021531595.1 Fusobacterium perfoetens | reverse complement strand
CATTTATTTCTTTATTACTAATAAAACCTTCTAATCTTTCTATATTAATTTCTAATTCATCAAAAGTAAAAGTTTTATCTTTTTCTAATAATACCATATTTAAAAAATTATTTCTTAATATAATTTCTGCTGAATAGATTTTAGGCTGATTATTTTTATAAAAAGCAAAACCACTTGCTATAATAGTACATAATATTGTTATTACAATAACTATTTTTCTTTCTTTGATTATTGTTTTTAAAAGTTCTGTTAAATCAATTTCATCTTCTTCATATTGTTTTTCAATATCATATCTTTCCATTTTTTCTCCTAATATTCTTAATGTATATAAATTTAAAAATTTTTATACATATAGTTATCAATGGGAAAATGCTTATTTTATTAATAATTTTCTTTAAAAATATATAATAATATGATATTATTATAAGTAAATTTAAAAGTATAAAAATTTTTAAGTTTTTATACACTTTACTATAAATCTGTTTTATTTTTAATTATATCATAAAAAAATTTTTTAAAAGAAAGAATCTAATTCAAAGGAAGAAATTCTATAAGCAATATTGAACAAGAATTTATATCATTAGAAGATAAAGTTGAAATACAAAATATTTATGAAGAAATCAATTTTTTAAAACAAATAAATCTTACAAAAATAGAAAATATGGTAAAAGATTATAAAATAACAAAAAACCCAAATGAACTTATGATAAATTATAGACAGAAGCTTCTTGATTTAGAAAAACAAAAAGAGCTTGCTACAGGAAAAATACAACAGCTTGAATCAATGATAAAAGCTTATAAACTAGATGATAAAAATATTGTTATAATGAATAATGGAAATTCTGAAAAAATTAATACAAATACTGAAAACTACTATACAGAATTTTTAAGACAACTAGCTGATGAGAAAATCAAACTTTCAAATATCCTAGTAGAAATTAAAGATATCAATAAAAAAATGAACCAAACTTTAAATACTGATTCTTCAAAAATAGAAGAAATTAATAAAGAGTTAAACTCTGTAATTACTTCTGCAAATATAAATTTTGAAAAAATTAATAATCTTACTGTTAAAAATTATAATAAAAAATATTCAGATATAATAAAAATAACAGAATCTGTAACAACAAAATCTTCTTCAAAAACTATGTTTATTACTCTTATAGGATTTATTCTTGGAGGATTTTTAGGTATATGCTATGTCCTTATTAGAAATTTTATTTTTGAAGAAAAGAAAAAACAAAAAAACAATATTTAAATATTTTTAAGACATAATTCAAAAAAGGGATATAATTAATAACTTATATCTCTTTTTTTATTTTGTTTCTCCCTCTTTGTTCACTGTATAAATTCAGATTACTATATTTTTTCAGATGATTTTTAATTTGGAATAATGTATAATATATGGTAAGTAAAACTGATTAAGGAGGAAAAATTATGAAAGATACTTTTACACATCTGCATTTACATACAGAATACAGCCTTCTTGACGGTGTAGGAAAAATAGATGATTATTTAAAAAGGGCCAAGGAACTTGGCATGAAAAGTATAGCTATCACTGACCATGGAAACATGTTTGGTGCTATAGAAATGTATAAAAAAGCAATAAAAAATGGAATAAAACCTATCATAGGAATAGAAGCTTATATCTCTGAATTTGAAAAAGAAAAAAAAGAGGGAAGAAATTTCCATCTTATTCTTCTTGCAAAAAATGAAAAGGGATATAAAAATTTGATGAAAATAAGCTCTGAGGCATATATCAACGGATTTTACTATAAACCAAGAATAGATAAAGAATATTTAAAAAATCATAACGAAGGAATTATTTGTCTTTCTGCTTGTATGCAAGGTGAAATTTCAAGAAGAATTCTTGACAGAGAACCTGAAGAAAATATTGAAAAATCTGTCACATCTTATATAAATATTTATGGAAAAGATAATTTCTATATTGAAATTCAAGGAAATGGTATTGAAGGACAAAAAGAACTTAATAAGCAACTTGCTGCCCTTGCAAAAAAAAATAACATAAAGCTTGTGGCTACAAACGATACTCACTATGTACAAAAAGGCGATCATACTCTTCAAGATATTATGATATGCATACAGACAGGAGCAAAAATTTCTGATGAAAAAAGAATGAGAATTGAAACAGAAGAGCTCTATCTAAAAAGCAGAGAAGAGATGATAGAATCTTTAGGAGAAGAATATACAGAGGCTGTTGATAACACAACAGAGATAAGCAGTAAATGTAATTTAAATATTGATTTTGGAACTTTTAAATTTCCTTATTATGAGCTCCCTACATGTACTAAAAACATTGAGGATTTACTTAGAAGACTTGTTTATCTAGGGCTTGAAAACAGATATCCAAGTGGACTCACTGAAAAAATTTTAGAAAGAGCAGAATATGAACTTTCTGTTATAAATAAAATGGGATATGCTGAATACTTTGTTGTTGTTTGGGATTTTATTACTTATGCAAAACAAAAAAGAATTCCAGTAGGTCCAGGAAGAGGTTCAGCTGCAGGAAGTCTCGTATCATATGCTCTTAAAATTACAGATCTTGATCCTATAAAATATAATCTTATTTTTGAAAGATTTTTAAATCCTGAAAGAATATCTATGCCTGATATTGATATAGATATTTGTCAAGAAAGGCGTCAAGAACTTATTGATTATGTTACAGAAAAATATGGAATGGATAAAGTAGCACAAATTGTAACTTTTGGTACTCTTAAAGCAAGAGCTGCCATTCGTGATGTAGGGCGTGTTCTTGATATACCCCTTTCAAAAATAGATAAAGCTGCTAAACTTATTCCATTCAATTATTCAATTGATACAGCTTTAAAAAACATACCAGAACTAAATAAACTATATACAACAGACAAGGATATTAAAAATGTTATAGATATATCCTCAAGAATTGAAAATAAAGTAAGACATACTTCTATTCATGCTGCTGGAATAGTTATAACAAAAGATCCTCTTAATGAAACTGTTCCTCTTTACTGTGATAAAGATAATGTTATTTCTACACAATATCAAATGAAAGAACTTGAAGACTTAGGTCTTTTGAAAATGGACTTTTTAGGACTTAGAAATCTTACGAATATTCAGAGAGCTGTTGATTACATTGAAGCTGATACAGGAGAAAAAATTATTCTTCATGATATTCCTCTTAATGTAAAAGAAGTTTACGACATGCTTTCAAAAGGAGATAGTTTAGGTGTGTTCCAACTTGAATCTAATGGAATAAGAAGGATCCTTACTAAACTTAAACCAGAAAGATTTGAGGATATCATCGCTCTTCTTGCTCTTTACAGACCAGGACCTCTAGGATCTGGTATGGTTGATAACTTTATTAACTGCAAAAATGGAAGAGAGGAAATAAAATATCCTCATGAATCTTTAAAGAATATTCTTCAAGAAACTTATGGAGTCATCCTTTATCAAGAACAGGTAATGAAAATTGCTAATATTATGGCTGATTATTCCCTTGGAGAAGCTGATCTTTTAAGAAGAGCAATGGGAAAAAAGAAAGCTGAAATCATGGATGAAAATAGAGAAAAATTTATTTCCCGTTCTGTTGCAAAAGGATATTCTGAAGAAAAAGCTACAGAAATTTTTGACCTTATTGATAAATTTGCAGGATATGGGTTTAATAAATCCCACTCAGCTGCATATGCTCTTATTGCATATTGGACTGCTTGGCTGAAAAAAATGTATCCTAAACATTATTATGCAGCACTGATGTCTTCTGAAATAAGTCATATAGAAAACATTGCTGTCTATGTTGAAGATGCTAAAAATCATGGAGTAAAACTTAAATTTCCTGATATAAATAATGCTGCATCAAAATTTAAAGTTGATAGCAATGGAATTATATTTGCACTGTCTGCTATAAAAAATGTTGGAGAAAAAGTTGCAGAAGGAATAAAAAAAGAGTATGATGACAACGGCGAATATAAAACATTTGATGATTTTATATTTAGAACAAAACAATTTGGTATGAATAAAAAAGCTGTTGAAGCTCTTATTTATTCAGGAGCATTAGATGGTGTTCCTGGAAATAGAAAAGAAAAAATAGAATCTTTAGGAAAAGCTCTTGAATTTGCAACAAAAAGACTTAAAGAAGACGAAATACAACAGATGAATCTTTTTGGTGAAGCTAAATCAAGTATAAATGGTTTTTCTCTTGCGAAAACAGAAGACTATTCTATGGATGAAAAACTTGAAAAAGAAAAAGAATTTCTTGGCTTTTATTTCAGTGCTCATCCTCTTGATAAATATAAAGCTATTCTTGAAGCATATAAAAGTGATAAGATACAAGATATAAAAGATGAAGACGATAATAGACCTGTAAAAATTTTTGGAATTTTAAGAGATACAAAAAAAATAATTACTAAAAAATCTGGAGAAATAATGGGAGTCTTTGAACTTGAAGATTATTTCAATAGAATTTCAGGAATTATTTTTCCAAAAGATTTTTCTAAAAATATCGGAAGTTTTTTAGAAGGAAACGTTGTTTTTATATCTGGTTTTCTTCAAACAGACTATTTTAACGGTACAGAAAATAAAAAACTTATAGCTAGAGAAATTATTTCAGCTGATGTTCTTGCGTATGAAAAAGGATACACTGTATATATTCTTGTAAAAGATGATGACAAAGGAAAACTTCCTAAATTAAAGAGAATTCTTCACTCTTATAGAGGAGAAGCTCCTGTAAGTCTTGCTGTAAAAACAGAAACTGAAAAAAAAGTTGTAAGAACAAAAACTTATGTATCACCTACAAATGACTTCATTAAAGAAATAATAACCCTTATGGGAGAAGGGAGTATAGTTATTAAATAACAAATGTAATTTAATCTTGATACATTTTTAACGGTATGGTAAAATTAGTAAAACTAAAACAGGAGGTTTCCGTGGATAAAGATAAGCAGTTAATAGATGAATTAATCAGAATTCTTAGTGAAAAAGAACTTTCTGAAATTAATTTTGAGGAAAAAGATTTTAAAATAAAAATTAAAAAAGATTTGACTGAAGAGATACAGACTGAAACAATTGAAGAAGAAATTGTTCAAGAGCCTGAAAAAGATGAAAGCATAAAAGATATAAAATCAAGCAACATAGGAAAATTCTATTTCTATGATAAAGATGGCAAAGCAATTATTTCAATAGGACAAAGTATAAAAGCTGGACAAACTATAGGATATATCTCTACTGTAGGAATAAAAACGCCTATTAAGTCAAAAATTGCTGGAACTATTGAAGATATTCTTCTTAAAAATGGAGAAGCGACAGATTATGGAAAGATACTGATAAGAGTTAAACAGTTATCTGACTAAAGTTTTGTATTGGAGGAAAATTAATTGAAAAAGATACTTATTGCAAACAGAGGAGAAATAGCTGTAAGAATAATAAGAGCTGCAAAAGAACTTGGTATAAAAACAGTTGCAGTATATTCTGAAGCAGATAAAGAAAGCCTTCATGTTAAACTGGCTGATGAAGCTGTATGTATTGGTCCTGCAAGTGTGGGAGAATCATATTTAAAAATACCTAATATCATAGCTGCTGCTGAAATAACTGAAGCAGACGCTATACATCCAGGATATGGATTCCTATCTGAAAATGCCCGTTTTGCAAAAATATGCAGAATTCACAATCTTATCTATATAGGGCCAAGTCATGAATGTATTAAAAATATGGGAGACAAAGCCACTGCAAGACAAACTGCAATAGATAATAATGTCCCTGTAACAAATGGAACTGGTATTATCACAAATATTGAGGATGCTAAAAAAGAAATTGCAGAGAGAATAGGATATCCTGTTATGATAAAAGCTACTGCTGGTGGAGGCGGTAAAGGTATGAGAATTGCCAGAAACGACAAAGAACTTGAAAGAAATGTCGTTGCTGCTCAAAACGAAGCTGAAGCTGCTTTTAATAATCCTGATGTTTTCGTTGAAAAATATGTTGAAAATCCTAAACATATAGAAATTCAAATTCTTGGAGATAAACATGGAAATGTTATTCATCTTGGAGAAAGAAACTGTTCTATACAAAGAAGACATCAAAAGCTTATAGAAGAATCACCTTCATTTGGACTTCCTGAAGAAGTAAGAAAAGAAATGGGTGAAGCTGCTGTAAGACTTGCAAAAGCTATAGGATATGATTCTGCAGGAACGCTAGAATTTCTTGTAGATGATAAAAATAATTTCTATTTTATGGAAATGAATACAAGAATTCAGGTTGAACATACTGTTACTGAAGCTGTAACTGGAATTGATATTATAAAACTTCAAATTGCTCTTGCTGAAGGAGATATTCTTAATATTTCACAAGAAGATGTAATTCTTGATGGACATGCTATAGAATGCAGAATAAATGCTGAAGATACTGAAAATGGTTTCCTTCCTTCTCCTGGAAAAATTACTAAATATATAGCTCCAGGTGGAATAGGAGTAAGAATAGATTCACATTCTTATCAAGGTTATGAAATTTCTCCATATTATGATTCAATGATCGGTAAAATAATTACATTTGGTATGGACAGAGAAGAGGCTATTACAAGAATGGAAAGAGCTCTTTCTGAATATGTTATAGAAGGAGTTGACACAACAATTCCTTTCCATCTTCAAGTCCTTAAAAATAAAAATTATAGAAAAGGAAATGTAACAACTGCTTTTATTGAGAAAGAATTTGGGTTATAATATAGGATATAAAGGAAACAACTTTTATATAGGAAATCATAATACAAAATAATTACATTTGTAAGGAGGACACATTATGAACAATCTAGGAAATATAAAAATTGCAGATGATGTTGTAAAAGCTATTGCTGCCAAAGCGACTGAGGATGTAGAAGGAGTTTACAAACTTGCCGGAGGTGTAGCTGACGAAGTAAGTAAAATGCTTGGTAAAAAAAGAGTAACTAACGGTGTAAAAGTTGAAGTGGGAGAAAAAGAATGCAGTATTGATACTTTCATCATAATTGATTATGGTTATCCTATTTCTGAAGTAGCTAAAAAAGTTCAAGAATCTGTTTTAAAAGCTGTATCTGAACTTACTGCACTAAAAGTTGTTGAGGTAAATGTATTTGTACAAGATATAAAAATCCATGAAGAGAATACAGTAGAACCTGAAATTTTATAAAATTTTAAAGGGCGTGATATTTATGCTTAGAAAAGTTATATTCTTTTTTGCATGGTTAGGGATATTTGTTCTATCAATTGTAGGAATTGTTTATGTAGCAGTTCCTGGATTTCTTGTTAAATTCAATATAGATGGATTTATGTGGAATGCAGCTGTTGTTGTTATTTCACTTATATATCTTTTTATATCTCTTTTAAAATTTACTTCACTTTTTTCTAAAGAAGAAGGTTATGTTATAAAAAATGAAAACGGAGAAGTAAGAATCTCTATTGATTCTATAAAAAATATTATAAAAGAGATTTTAAACCGTGACAAAGATGTAAGAAATGTAAAAATAATCTGCGGCAGAAAAGGTAAAAAACATACTGTTACTATTTATATGGACATGGAAACTAACAAAAGTATTGCTGAAAAAACTTCTGAAATACAAAATGCTGTTAAATATGAACTTCAAGACAAACTTCAACTTGATGTAAATGTTGTTGAAGTTAAAATCAAAAAACTTTCATTAAAAAACAGCCCTAATGCATAAGAGGTGATTTCATGCTGGAAGATATGATAGTTTCTTTTATAGAAAACAGAAAAAAAATATTCGGTGCTGTTGCAGGATTTATAATCGCTGTCCTTTTAGTTGAGTATGGATTAATTTCTACAATTTTCATACTTTTAGTTACTTATCTTGGTTACAGAATAGGAGACAGCACTGTTATTAAAAAAATAAAAAAGAAAATAATTGAAAGATTACAAGATTAATTTAAAGGGGACAAAATGAGCAGAAGGCTAGCTAGAGAAGAATTATTTAAAATTGTATTTGAATCAGAAATAAACGGAAAAGATTTAGACACAGTTTTAGCCTCTTACTTAGAAAGAGAAAATGAGGTAGAATTAAATGAGAAAGGAAAAGAATTTTTAGTTGAGTATGCAAAGGGAATTTCTGAAAATCAAGATAAAATCCTTGCAGAACTTGATGAAAAAATGGAAGGATGGAGTTTTGAAAGAGTAGGAAATGTTGAAAAAGCTCTTTTAAAAATATCTGTTTACGAAATCTTATTTAAAGATACTCCAAAAGAAATTATAATTAATGAGGCTGTAGAGCTTGCTAAAAAATACGGTGATGTTAAAACTTATGAGTTTGTCAACGGAGTTTTAGCTAAACTTGTATAGTTTATAAAAAAAATAGCAAAATTTAAAGATAAGCTGGAAATAAAGTTTTTAATAAAATTTTATTCTCCAGCTTTATATTTATTCTTAAAGAGGTAGAGGTATACAAATGAAAAAAATTTTAACAGGATTAATTATTTGTGGAATTTTCACAGGTTGTTTCTCTTCTCCTGTAAAAAATCCAGAAGTAGAAAAACAAATTGCATGGGAATATGCTGGTTCTCTTCCAGCTCCTGAAGGATATAATAAAAATATAGGATTATCAGGCATGATGGCAGGTAATATTGAAAACTTTGTAATTGTTGGAGGAGGAACAAATTTTCCTGAAAAATCTATTCTTGACGGGGGAGAAAAAAAGTTTTATTCAGATATTTTTATTTTTGAAGATATAAATGATTCTCTTTCTATAAAAAATCATATAAATTTTAAAAATACTATTGGTTATGGTGCTTCTGTTAAAAATGAAAAAGGAATATTTTATATTGGAGGAAGCTCTAACTCTGAAGCAGATAATGACATTTTATTTTTCTATATGGATAAAGAGAAACTTGCTTATAAAAAAATCGGAGATTTACCTTTTTCTTTCAGACAGGGAGCTGCTGTTGAAAAAGATGGAAAACTATATATTATTGCAGGATTTCAAAATGGAATACCTACAAATAAAATGTTTGAATTTGATATAAATTCTGGAAAAATTAAAGAACTTCCATCTGTTCCTGGAGCAAAAGGAAGAACTCAATGTATAGCACAAATTCTAAATGATTGTATCTATGTTTTTAGTGGAGGTAATCTTACTGCTTTTACTGACGGATATAAATATAATTTCAAAACAGGAAAATGGACAGAAGTATCTTCTGTTGAATATAATGGAGAAAAACTTTCTCTTCTCGGTGCTTCTTCTGTTAAATTAAATGAATATGAAATGCTTGTAATAGGAGGATTCAACAAAGAGGTTTATGATAATGCAGTTAAAAATATGGGAATTTTAAGAGGGCAAGAACTTTTAAAATTTAAAGCTTCTTATTTTGAAAAAGATCCAGAAGAATTTAAATGGAATAAAAATATATTAATTTATAATGCAAAAACAAATAAATGGAAATCAATAGGAGAACTTCCTTTTAATGCTCCTTGTGGAGAAGGACTAGTGCTTATTAAAAATAAAATTTATTCTATTGGAGGAGAAATAAAACCAGGAATAAGAACTTCTAAAATATACAGAGGAGAAATATTAAAAAAATAAAGGCATAAATTTTTTAATTTAGTGATTTTTTTCTAAAAATATAGTAAAATAGAAATGTATGAAACATTAAACGGAGAGATATATGGAAATATTTTTAGAATATGTGGACAAAGTGGGTCTTATAGGTATAATCGTAGCTATTACAGCTTTCCTTACTGGAATTAAATTTCCAGACTGGGATTTTAAATTAAAGCTGCAGCACAGAAGTATTTTAACACACAGTCCACTTTTTTTATTTCTGCTTATTGAACTTTATAAAAAAGAAAAAAATGATACTTTCAGATTTTTCATAGCAGGATTTGCTTTAGCTCTCGCAGTTCATTTTATTTTTGATTTTTTTCCAAAAGGCTGGAGCAGAGGAGCTCTTCTGCATATTCCTATTGCAAGAATCGCTCTTTCTCCAAAAATAAGTAAAATTCTTTTTATGCTTTCAATAATAATATCAGTATACATTACTGTTAATATGACAAAATCATTTGAAGAATTTCTTTTTTTAGGAATTCTTGCTCTTTGGACATTTCTTAAGCATACAATTAAAGAAGAAAAATTTTTCAGACCTTGTATTCTTTTTACTTTAATCTTTCTTTTTATAGGAAGTTTTAAATTTGATGAAATAAATAAAAATCTGAATAAAAGCAGAAAATATATTATAAGCTATGTAAAAGAAATAAAAAAATAAAATTTATTTCTTTTTAGATGCACCTATTTTCTTGACAATTTTATTACTGAAATAATATAATTTAATTAAATATATATTTGAAAGGAGAAAAAATGAAGGATATTAATCTTTTATCAAAAACAGCAAACGAACTTAGAAAAAATGTTGTAAAAATGATTTGCAATGCTAAATCAGGACATCCAGGAGGGTCTTTATCTGCAGCAGATATTGTCACTACATTATATTTTTCTGAAATGAATGTAGATCCTAAAAATCCAAAAATGGAGGACAGAGACAGATTTGTTCTTTGTAAAGGACATGCAGCTCCTGTACTATATGCAGCACTTGCAGAGAAAGGATATTTTGAAAAAGATTTATTAATGACTTTAAGAAAATATGGTTCACCTCTTCAAGGTCACCCAGATATGAAAAAACTTCCTGGAGTTGATGCTTCTACTGGTTCTCTTGGACAAGGACTTTCTATTGCAAATGGAATGGCTCTTGCAGGAAAACTTGATAAGAAAAATTACAGAGTTTATGCTCTTTTAGGAGATGGAGAACAACAAGAAGGACAAGTATGGGAAGCAGCTATGACAGCAGCTCATTATGGACTTGATAATCTTTGTGCTTTCCTTGACTCAAACGGTCTTCAAATAGACGGTGAAGTTGAAAAAGTTATGAATGTTACACCTTTAGAAGAAAAATGGAAAGCTTTTGGATGGCATGTTATTGAAATAAACGGACATGACTTTAAAGAAATTATTGATGCTTTAGATGAAGCTAAAACTGTTAAGGGAAAACCTACAATGATTATAGCTAAAACTGTTAAAGGTAAAGGAGTTTCTTTCATGGAAAACCTTGCATCTTGGCATGGAAGTGCACCTAATGCAGAACAAGCTGAAAAAGCATTGGAAGAAT
This sequence comes from Fusobacterium perfoetens, assembly GCF_021531595.1. Classification (NCBI taxonomy): domain Bacteria; kingdom Fusobacteriati; phylum Fusobacteriota; class Fusobacteriia; order Fusobacteriales; family Fusobacteriaceae; genus Fusobacterium; species Fusobacterium perfoetens. Next base: position 153,896 of record NZ_JADYUD010000005.1, on the reverse strand, counting down.
TATCTAAAAACGACTAAAAAATTGCAGGAATTTACCTAGGAGGAGATTAGAAGATGATAAAAAAAGCGACAAGAGAAGCTTACGGAGAAGCTTTAGTTGAGCTTGGAAAAATAAATGAAAATGTAGTAGTGTTAGATGCAGACCTATCTGGATCTACAAAGACAAGTATGTTTAAAAAAGCATTCCCTGAAAGACATTTCAATGTGGGAATAGCTGAAGCTGATCTTATTGGAACAGCTGCTGGTTTTGCTGCTTGTGGAAAAACAGCTTTTGCTTCAACATTTGCTATGTTTGCTGCTGGAAGAGCATTTGAACAAATAAGAAATACTGTAGCATACCCTAAATTAAATGTTAAAATAGCACCTACTCATGCAGGAATATCTGTAGGAGAAGATGGAGGATCTCACCAATCTGTTGAAGATATAGCTATAATGAGAGCTATTCCTGGAATGGTTGTTTTATCTCCTGCTGATGCTGTTGAAACTAAAAAAATGGTTTTTGCTGCTGCTGAATATGATGGACCTGTTTATATCAGAATGGGAAGATTAAATGTTCCTGTTTTATTTGATGATAACTATGATTTCCAAATTGGAATTGCAAACACATTAAGAGATGGTAAAGATGTTACAATAGCTTCTACAGGTCTTATGACTGCTGAGGCTCTTAAAGCTGCTGAAGAACTTGAAAAAGAAGGAATTTCTGTAAGAGTTATAAATGTAGGAACTATTAAACCTCTTGACGGAGAAACAATATTAAAAGCAGCAGAAGAAACTAAATTTATAGTTACTGCTGAAGAACATTCTGTTATAGGAGGACTTGGTTCTGCTGTGTCTGAATTTTTATCAGAAGTTCACCCTACTAAAGTTAAAAAAGTAGGTATCTATGATAAATTTGGTCAAAGTGGAACTGGAGAAGAACTTCTTCAAAAATATGAACTTACTGCAGAAAAATTAATATCTGTTATAAAAGAAAACTTATAATAAGTATATTTAATTAAAATAATTCTAAAAGCTGAATAATAAAATTTTCTATCTAAAAATATCAGCTATTTTTAAATCTTGAAAATTTTATTTTCAGCTTTATTTTTAAATTAAATTTTATCTATACTATAAAGAAAGGCAGAGTGCTGTTATGTTTAAGACTAATGAAAAAAGAGAAATTAATAATTTTACCGGAATAAGAAGAGGATTCTTTGGAATAATTGCTGCTGCTTTTATTTTCAATATGTTCTTTGCTGGTTTTTTAAATATCTCTTCTCATATAAAAGAACTTAAAAATAAAAATTTCATAATGGCTGAACTTCAAAGCAGCCTTTCTCAGTCTAAAAAAGAAGAACTGGAACAAAAATTTTTAAACCTTAAAGAAGTTCAAAAAGTTACATATGTAGACAGCTACACAGCTTTTCAAGATCTACAGAAAAATTTAGGAATAGTTATACCAAAAGGAGAAAATCCTCTTCCTGATTCCTTAAGAATATATTTCAAAAATGCAGAAGATGTTGAAAAACTTCAGTCTGTTCTTGAAGAAACTCAAGAAATAAAAGAATTTTTTATTGATGGAATATATATATCTGAAATAAATAACAGAGTAAGAATTCTAAATCTTTTCGGTATAATTTTTGCAGCAGGTATAGTCTGCTCCCTTTTTATTCTTAACTCTGTTTTCAAATTTCAAATTGAAACAGATTATCTTATAAATATTATGACAGACAGCACAAATCCAAGAAATCGTATTAAGGCTAAAAATATAAATTTACTTCCTTTTACTGTTGCTGTGTTTATAAGTCTTTTGCTTTTCTTTAATTTTTATGTCATAGTAAGAAAAGCATTAATTCAAGGAGTAATTTTTACAGATGTGCTTAGTCTTTTACAAATACTTTATCTTCAGACAGGGGCAGCTGTTCTTATAGTTCTTTATGCTTGGTTTATGCCCGTCTATAAAAGAACAGGAGTCAAAAGATGAAAACAGAAGTTATGAAAAAAACTCTGGTTTTTTTTCTTGCTTTATCTTTTGCAGCTTCTGCAGCTTCTGTTGATGATATGAAAGCACAGCTAAAAAAACTAGATAATGAAATAAAAGCTAAAAATGAAAGAATTGAAAATATAGATATAGAGAAGAAAACAATAGCTCAGCAAATAGAAGAAATAAAAAAAGATATTGAATCTATTGAAAGAGATAAAGATAAAATAGAAAAAGATATTGAAGTGGTTTCAAAAAATATTGACTATGGACAAAGAAATATGACTTTTAATTCAAATGAGCTTCAAAGAAAAAAAGCTCTTTTTGATGCAAAAATTATTGCTTGGTCAAGGAGAAGTAAAAGTCATACTGGCTTTGAAGAAGAAAGTGTCATTAAAAGACAGTTTGCAAGAGTTCTTTATGAAGATTTAAATAGAATGACAAAAATTAAAGATGTTCAAGCTAATATTGCCACTGTTAAAGCTGACATTGAAAAAGAAAAAAGAAAACTGAGCTCACTTAAATCACAGCTTAATGATAAAAAAAATCAGATTGCAAAAAAACAACAGCAACATAATGCACTTATTCAAAAGCTGAATTCAGAGAAAAACAGCCATATAAAAACTATAAGTAATCTTCAAAAAGAAAAACAAAGAATAGAAAAAGAAATTGAAGATATCATTAAAAAAAGAACTACAATATCAAAAGATGTTGATTTTGCAAAAGCACAAAAGAATTTAGGAAAAGCTGTCAAACCTGCAGCAGGAAATATTGTTGTCAGATTTAAGCAGGAAAAAGCAAAATCAGTTCTAAGCAACGGTATTGAAATAAACTCAAATCTTGGTAACAGAGTAAGAGCTTCTATGAAAGGAAAAGTTATATATGTTGATAAACTTCAAGGACTTGGAAAAGTTATCATGATAGACTATGGATATAATACCATAGGTGTCTATGGAAATATAATTTCAGCAAAAGTTAAAGTAAACCAAAGAGTAGAAGCTGGAGAACCTATTGGAATTCTTGGCCTTTCAACAGAAGGAAAACCAAATTTATACTATGAAGTAAGATTTAATCTTAAACCTATAAATCCTGAAATAATGTTTTAGTTCTGCCTATAGGAGAGACTATGAAAAAATGTGTTATTTTTTATAATGAAGAAAAAAGCAGTGCTGTTATCTGCTTTAATAAAGTTAAAAAATTTTTAACAGAAGAAAATGTTGAAATTCTTTCTGAAAATTGTATAGAAAAAGCTGATTTTGCAGTAGTAATAGGAGGAGATGGAACTCTTCTCCGTGCTGCTCAGAAAATTATAAAAAATGAAAATATTATAATTATTGCTGTAAATGCTGGTAGTCTTGGATTTCTTACAGAAGTTAAGGCAGATGAAGCTGTTGATGCATGTAAATTATATCTTTCAGGAAAATATAATATAGATAACAGAGGGCTTCTTGACATATGGGTTAATGGAGAAAAAAGATCTGTTCTCAATGAAGCTGTTTTTTCAAATGGAGGTATGGCAAGGCGTCCTGTTAAAATAGGACTTTATTCTGATAAAGGAAAAATAAATTCATACAGAGGAGATGGAGTAATTATTTCTACTCCTACTGGTTCTACTGCTTATTCTCTTTCAGCAGGAGGACCTATTATTTCCCATTATCTTGATGCTGTTTTAATAACTCCTATTGCGCCTCATAATCTTACTACACGCCCTATTGTAATAGATATAAAAAGAGAAATATATGTAAAAGTTGAAGATGATCCTGAAAGTAAAAGAGAAAGCTATATAATTGCTGATGGAGATTCATGGAAAAAGATAACCAGAGATGATGACATTAAAGTAAAATATTCTGACAAAAAATTAAAACTTCTTTGTCCTGAAAACAGAAATTATTATTCTGTACTTAAAGAGAAATTAAAGTGGGGAGATAATCTATGTTAAAAGAACTTCAGATAGAAAATTTAGCTATAATTGAAAAATTGGATTTAGAATTTGGAGACGGACTTATAACTCTTACAGGGGAAACAGGAGCAGGAAAATCCATAATTTTAAGTGGTATAAATCTTCTTATTGGAGAAAAAACAAATATAGAAATGCTCCGTGATGGAGAAAAACTTCTGGTTGCACAAGGAGTTTTCAGTGTAAACAAAGAGCAGGAAAAAGAACTTGAAGAACTTGGAATAGAAGCTGAAGAGGGAGAAGTAATTGTAAGAAGAACAATGGACAGCAAAGGAAAAGGAAAAGCCTTTGTAAATAATATGAGAGTTCCTGTCTCTGGACTTAAAGAAATAATGGGAACACTTGTTGATATTGTAGGGCAACATTCACATCAAATGCTTCTTAACAAAGAAAATCACATAAAGCTTCTTGATAAATTCACTGAAGATGAAACAAAAGAAATAAGAAAAAATCTTGAAACTGCTCTTGATGACTTTACAAGACTTGACAGAAAAATTGAAAGAATTGATGAAGAAAAAAAAGAACTGAGAGAAAAGAAAGAATTTTATGAATTTCAACTTGATGAAATAGATAAAGTAAGTCTTGTTAAAGATGAAGATGAAATTCTTGAAAATGAATATAAAAAACTTTTTAATGCTGGAAAAATAAAAGAAAAACTTTCTATGGCTGAAGCTTGTCTTAAAAATGGTGAAGTTAATGCTTTAAGCATAATATATGCAAGTAAAAAAAATATAGAATCAATAGCTGACTATGGAGAAGAATTTCAAGAAAATCTTGAAAGATTAGAAAGAGTTTACTATGATCTTGAAGACTGTGTCAGTTCTATGGAACGCCTTAATGAAGAAATTGAAGTTGATGAAGGAAGACTTGAAGAAGTTATTTCAAGACTTGATGCTATAGGAAAATTAAAAAATAAATATGGAAGTACTATTGAAGAAATTTTAGAATATAGAACTGAAATAGATAAAAAACTTAAAAATCTTGATGAAAGTAACTTTCAAGTAAAAAAACTCATAAAAGAAAGAGAAAAAGCAAAAGAAAATTATTGGAAATCTGCACTTGAATTAAGAGAAATAAGAAAAAAATGTATTAAAAAAATAGAAGAACAGCTTGGAGATGAGCTTACATATCTTAATATGAAAGATGCAAAATTTGAAATTTCTCTTGAAGAAAAAGATACTATGACAAAAAATGGTTCTGATAACATAGAATTTTTTATTTCTACAAATGCAGGACAAAAACCAAAGCCACTTCAAAAAATTGCTTCTGGTGGAGAGGTCAGCAGAATTATGCTGGCTCTTAAAGTTATTTTCTCTCATGTTGATAACATTCCTATCCTTATTTTTGATGAAATTGATACAGGAGTTGGAGGGGAAACTGTAAGAAAAATTGCAGGAAAATTAAAAGAAATTGGAAGGAATGCACAGGTTATATGTATTACCCATTCACCTGCTATTGCTTCTAAGGCTTCAGAACAGTTCTTTATTGAAAAGAAAACAGAAAACGATAAAACGGTCACAACAGTAAGAAAGCTTGATGATAAAGGCAGAGTTAATGAAATTGCAAGAATGCTTGCAGGAGAAAATGTTTCAGAAGCTGTTATAAGTCATGCAAAAGAATTACTGTCAGAGGAGTAATTTATGGAACAAGATTTACTTGAAAAATTTTTAAAAGCATCATATGAAAAACAAACTGTTTCAGAGATAAGTCTCAGCATGTATAAAAAAGATTTGGTTGATTTTAAAAATTTTTTAGGAGAAAAATCATATGAATCTGCAAATAAGAATGATATAGCAGATTATATAAAATACATGGAAAAAAAATATCTTGAAAACTCTATTATCCGTAAAGTAAGTTCTATTAAAAGTTTTTATAAATTTCTTTTAAAAATAGGAGTAATTTATGAATCTCCTGCTGAAATGATTAATATGTCAAGAAAGGAGAAGAAAACTCCTGAAAGAAAAATAGAACTTAATGAACTTAAAAGTATTTTAGATTGCTGTGGAGAAGACAGCAAAGGGAAAAGAGACAGAATTATTATAAAACTTCTTTCTGAAACAGGAATGCAGATAACAGATATTCTTAATCTTAAACTTTCTGAAATGGAAGAAAAAGATTACCATTCTTTCGCTGTAAAAACAGGAAATGAATATATTATTGCAGAACTTACAGAAGAATCCTCTTATGAATTAAAGGAATATGTAACAAAATATAGAAATAATATAGTAAAAGATACTTATGATGATAAAATTTTCTGCGATTTAAGCAGACAAAATTTCAGAGCAAGATTTATAAAATATGCTGAAAAAGCTGGACTGGAAAGAGGAGTTCTTCCTCATATGATAAAAAATAGATGTCAATATGAAAGACACGAAGCACCTTACGAAAAAAAAGATGAACTTTTAAAAAAAATAAAAGAAGAATATATTAGAATAGGAATAGGAGATGATTAATCAATGAAGGCTGGATTTATAGCAGTTGTAGGAAGACCTAATGTTGGAAAATCTACACTTATAAACAAACTTGTAAGTGAGAAAGTTGCTATCGTTTCTGATAAAGCAGGAACTACAAGAGATACTATAAAAGGAATATTAAATGTAAACGGAAACCAATATGTTTTTATTGATACTCCTGGAATACATAAACCTAAACACCTTTTAGGAGAATATATGACAAACAGTGCTGTCAAAATTCTTAAAGATGTTGACCTTATTCTTATGATTCTTGATGGGACTCAAGAAATAAGCACTGGAGATGAATTTGTAATGGAAAGAGTCATGGAAGCGAGAAGAACTCCAAGGATTCTTGTCATAAATAAAATAGACAAACTTACAGATGAACAGCTTCAGGCTAAAAAAGAAGAGGTTGCAGAAAAACTTGGAAAATTTGATGGAATAGTTGAAATTGCAGGAGAATATGGTATTGGTCTTGCTAAACTTTTAAATGCAATAGATCCATTCCTTGAAGAAGGAATTCAATATTATCCTGAAGATATGTATACTGATATGCCTGTTTACAGAATAATTACTGAAATAGTAAGAGAAAAAATTCTTCTAAAAACAAGAGATGAAGTTCCTCATTCTATTGCTATTGAAATAATAAATGTTGAAAGAAGAGAGAATGGAAAAGATAAATTTGATATAAATATTTATGTTGAAAGAGATTCTCAAAAAGGTATTATTATTGGAAAAAATGGAAAAATGCTTAAAGAAATAGGTACTGAAGCAAGAAAAGAAATAGAAATTCTTCTTGGAAAAGAAATATATCTTAACCTTTGGGTTAAAGTAAAAGAGGACTGGAGAAAGAAAAAACCTTTCCTTAAAGAACTTGGATATTTTTCAGAAGATTAATAAAATTTTTAAAATCTCTATAATAAAAGGGCTAATTTCTCAGCCCTTTTATTTTTATATTTATATAATTTTTTAAATCAGTAAGTTTATAACAGAAAGAGCTCCTATTACCCACATTGTTAAAGAAATCTTTTTAAAATCCATACATGCTACATTTATTATGATATAAGATATAAATCCAAAACTAAGCCCTATAGCTATACTATGAGTCATAGGCATAAAGATTATAGTCATAAATGCAGGTATTGATTCTTTCATGCTTGATAAATCAAGATGTGCCACATTTCTAAACATAAATATTCCTACTATAACAAGAGCTGGAGCAACTGCAAAAACTGGAATAGCTTCAACTATTGGTGCTATAAAAAGAGCAAGAAGAAAGAATAATCCAGTAAATATAGAAGCAAGACCTGTTTTAGCTCCTACTTTTATACCTGCTATTGATTCCCCGTAAGTTGTAACTGTACTTGTTCCTAAAAGAGCTCCTATAATTGTAGATGAACAGTCAGCAAGAAGCATTCTTCCAAGACCTTTCTTTCTCTCTTCTTCATTTCTGAATTGTACTTCTTTATAAGTGAACATAAGAACACTTAGTGAGTCAAAAAGATCTATAAACATAAATGAGAAAATAGCTCCAAGAAGACTTACTTTCATTACTCCAAATACATTAAGTTTAAATAGAAGTGGTGACATGCTTGGAGGAGTTGATAAAAGTTTTTCAGGCATAGGAACTTCTCCTAGAATCATTCCTACTATTGAAATAACAATAATACTTATAAGTACTCCACCTTTTACTTTTTTCATATCAAGAATATACATTAAAAATAAACCAGCAAATGAAAGAGCAACTGGAAGTGTAACAGGTGCTATTTTTACAAGAGTTTCAGGATTTGCTTCTATTATTCCCATACTCTTAAGCCCTATAAGTGAAAGAAAAAGTCCTATTCCTACTGTTGCTGCTGTTGAAAGCTGCTGAGGAATAGAATTTATAATTTTTTCTCTTATTCCACATATTGCAAGTACAAGATAAAATACTCCAGAAAAGAATACTACTCCAAGAGCATCTTGCCAAGATATTCCATTTCCCATAACAAGTGTAAAAGTAAAGAAAGCATTAAGTCCTACTCCTGGAGCAAGAGATATAGGAACATTTCCTAAAATTCCTCCAAGAAAAGAACCAATTGCTGTTGCAACACATGTTACAGTTACAAGAGCCCCTTTATCCATACCTGTAAGTGAAAGAACTGCCGGGTTAACAAATATAATATAAGATATTGTTAAAAAAGTAGTAAGTCCTCCAAAGAACTCGCTTCTTATACTCCCTCCTCTTTCTGAAATAAGAAATTTTTCATCCAGAAACTTAACTATTCCGCTGTTATTTTGTGACATTTTTTATATTTCCCCCTTAAAAATTTATGGGGCAGACTTTATTAAGTCAGCCCGTAGTAGATTTATTTATGGTAAATCTGTAGAGACTTTTGATCCTTATTATCAAAATTATACGAGCGTCTCTCTTATTTATTCCAATATCCTATATGAGCTCTTGCTATTTCTTTTGCAAGTTCTTCATCTGCTATAGGTCCGATTACTTCAATTGGTTTTTGCCCTTTTGCAAGTATCTCTCTGCAAGGCATATCAAATGTAGGATTATCTTCATCTGCACCTGTAAGAGCAAGAAGATCTTTCTCACTTATTCCATAGACTATTCTTCCTACATTTCCCCAATAGATAGCACCTGTGCACATACAACATGGTTCAGCTGTAGAGTATAAAGTACAATCCCATAAGAATTCTCTTGAATAAAGTTTTACAGCTTTTCTCATTGCAGTTGTTTCTGCATGACCTGTACATTCTTTTTCAGTAACTTCAATATTTCCTGATTCAACAATAATATTTCCCTCTTTGTCAACTATTAAAGCTCCAAAAGGGTGATTCCCTGCTGCAACAGCTTCATCAGCAATTTCAATACATCTTCTGATGTATTGAAAGTGGTCTAAATTTGTCATTTTTTCCTCCTGAAAATAAAAAATTATAAAATAAAAAAAGCAGCCTCATGGGCTGCCATATATTTTTACTCACACTCCACCCATGCAAGATGAGCAGTTTCTACACCTGCCTAATGAGTCTCTTGTGGGCGCCATGTTACCTATTTGTTTTTGAATGAACATGAAAATATATTAACTGATTTTTACAATGTTGTCAACAAAGAAATATTTTTGAAATAAAAATTTTTTTCTTTTATTTGTAGATATTTCCCATTAGACCTACTATTTTTTTAGCTTCTGATATTTTTTTACTTGCTATTGCACGAGCTTTTTCTGCACCTTTTCTCAATATTTCATCTACAAGCTCAGGATTTTTTGCAAGTTCTTCTCTTCTTGCACGAGCTTCTCCAAAATATTCAAGAATCATTTCAAGAAGTTCTTTTTTAGCATGACCGTATCCATAATTTCCTGCCATAAATTTATCTTCCATCTCTTTTACTTGTTCTTTTGTTGCAAAAAGCTTATAAAGAGCTGTTATGTTATTATCAGGATTTTTAGGCTCTTCCAATGGAGTTGAATCTGTTACAATACTCATAACCTGTTTTTTTAAAATATTTTTTGGAGCAAACATATTAATTACATTTCCATATGATTTACTCATTTTCTGCCCATCTGTTCCAGGAACTACTGCCACACTTTCAAGTATCATAGGTTCTGGAAGTTTAAAAAAGTCTGTTTTATATTGCTGATTAAATTTCATTGCAATATCTCTTGCAAACTCAAGATGTTGCTTTTGGTCTTTTCCTACTGGGACAACATCTGAATCATAAATTAAAATATCTGCTGCCATAAGAATAGGATAAGTCAAAAGTCCAGTATTAGGAAAAAATCCTTTTGCTATTTTGTCTTTGTATGAATGCCCTCTTTCCATAAGTCCTACAGGGGTAACATTTGATAAAAGCCATGAAAGCTCTACATGCTCAGGAACATCTGACTGAAGAAAAAGTGTAGATTTTTCAGGATCAAGTCCTAATGCAAGGTAATCAAGAATAATATTTCTTGTACTTTCTCTTAAAAGTTCTGGATCTGTAAGAGATGTAAGTGAATGGTAATCAGCAACAAAATAAAATCCTTCAACCTTATCTTGATTTTCTATAAATTGTTTCATAGCTCCAAAATAGTTTCCTAGGTGAAGAGTTCCACTTGGCTGAATTCCAGATAAACTTCTTTTCATAAAATCCTCCTAAAAATAAAAATGTATCTATTCATTTTCTTTGAACATATAAATTCTGACAAAAAAGCCTGTGATAAAAGTACCACAGGCTAAACTAATTTATTTTTTAGATAGTGATACAATTTCATTTAGTTTTACATTACAAAATGGTTTGTATCTTTAACTTAATACAAACTTTTTCTAGCACCACCAATATGAAATTGCGTAATAATTTATTTTCATGACACTACCTCTTTAACTTTTCAATAAAATTAGTATATCACTATATTTTTTATTTATCAAGAGGTTTGTAATTTTTTCTTTCCTACTGTATGAAAATAATTTAAAGTTTATTGCTAAAAATAAAAATATTAATTATAATGTCAATATATGAGTATATTATGAACGGAGGAATATATATGAGTTATATTGCAGGTGTTGATATTGGAGGAACAAATACAAAAATAGGAATTGTTACTGAAGAGGGAGAAATTCTTGTAAAAAAAAGTATTAAAACTCTTTCTCTTGAAGGTGCTGAAAAAACAATGACAAGAATATGGGAAACTATAAAAGAACTTTTAAGCACTCTTAATATAGATGAAAAAGATTTAAAAGGAGTTGGAATGGGAATTCCAGGCCCTGTTATGAATAAAAAAGTCGTTGGATTTTTTGCAAACTTTCCATGGGAAAGAAATCTTAATGTTTCACAGATGTTTGAAATCATAAGTGGAAAAACTACAAGACTTGACAATGATGTTAATGTTATCGCTCTTGGAGAAGCAAAATATGGTGCTGGAAAAGGGGCAAGCTCAAGTGTAACTATTGCTCTTGGAACTGGAATCGGAGGAGGGATCTATGTAGATGGAAATCTTATCTCTGGATTTACTGGTGCAGGTGGAGAAATAGGACATATGAAACTTGTAAAAGATGGTAAACTTTGTGGATGTGGACAAAAAGGATGTTTTGAAGCTTATGCTTCTGCAACTGGAATAGAAAGAGAAGCTGTTTCCAGACTCCTTGTTAATAAAACAAATCTTCTTTATGAAAAAATAAATGGAGATATCAGTAAGCTTGAAGCAAAAGATGTATTTGATGCAGCCAAAGAAGGAGATGCTTTTTCTCTTGAAATAGTAGATTATGAAGCTGAATACCTTGCTATGGGTATAGGAAATATTTTAAATATTATAAATCCTCAAAAAGTTATTCTTGGAGGAGGAGTTGCTCTTGCAGGAGATATTCTTCTTGACAGAGTAAAAGATAAACTTCCTAAATATGCCCTTGCTGTAACTCTTAATGATTTTAATATTGTCCTTGGTACTCTTGGAAATGATGCAGGAATAAAAGGAGCTGCTGCCCTTATTTTATAGATTCTTCAAAAAGATATTGTTCCTTATATTATAGTTTTAATAATTTTAGCATAAAATATTTTAAGATTAAAAAAAATATGGTATAATTAAGAGAACAAAACGGCGGGAGATGATACTTTATGTTAGAAAAAGATATAAGAAGTAAAGTTAATATAATTGATAGTATTGAAAATTGGGAAAACGCTATAAGACTCGCTGCAAAACCTTTGCTTTTAGATAATTCTATAACAGAAAATTATGTAAGATCAATGGTAAACAATGTAAAAAAATTTGGAGCATACATTGTAATCAACGATACAATAGCTCTTGCACACTCAAGACCTGAAGACGGAGTTTCAAGAAACTGTCTTTCTCTTTTAAAAATTAATGAAGGTGTAGTGTTTGATGAAAATCTTGGAGATAAGGTTTATCTTATCTTTGTTCTTGGTGCTGTAAGTAATAGAAGTCATATAGATATACTTTTAAAACTTATGGAAATAATTGACAACCAAGATATGATAAAGAGACTTATTGAAGCAACAAGTATAAGTTCTCTGATTGAAATACTTGAAGAAGTTTTATAAAAATTTGACATTTAAATTAAAAGTGTGTATAATCAGATTTATACAAAATAAAATTAAAGGAGATAAAAAATGATTAAAAAAGTTTTACTTTCAATTACTCTTAACCCCATGGTTCCGTAGAAGGAATTTGTGTTTGTGATTTTTCATAGATGCAAATTCATTTTGTGATTAAAGACGGATTGAATTTGCGTCTATGGAACTGTAATTGAAGAAAAAACTTAATTTATATTTTTTATTTCTTAATTATGAGACCATTTAGACGCATATAAGTATGCTCTGAATGGTCTTTTTATTTTAATTAAAACTTTATGGAGGATAGATATTTATGAAAAAAATAAAAAACAAATTTCCCGAAAGGGTAAAAGCAGAAATTAAATACTATATAATTGGAGAAAAAGATAAAATTTTAGAATGATATTTTTAGGAGGAAATTTAAAATGGCAAAAATTGAAACTTTAGTTACTTTTGGAATATATTTATTATTTTTAATGGGTGTAGGAGTTTATTTTTATAAAAGAACAAAAAGTTCTGAAGATTATATAATTGGTGGAAGAGGACTTGGTTCTTGGGTTACAGCTCTTTCTGCACAAGCCAGTGATATGAGTGGATGGCTTCTTATGGGACTTCCTGGTGCTGTTTATCTTTCAGGTATGAGTCAAATATGGACAATTATTGGACTAGCACTTGGAACATATTTAAACTGGAAATTTGTTGCTGCAAAATTAAGAGTTCAAACAGAGGAAACAGACACTATGACTATTCCAAATTTTTTAAGCAGAAAATTAGGAGATGAAAAAGGATATATAAGAACATTTTCTGCTGTTGTCATACTTTTCTTTTTTACAGTTTATTCTGCTTCAGGACTTGTTGCTGCTGGAAAACTTTTTGAAAGTATACTTGGAATAGATTATAGAACTGCTGTCCTTATTGGAGGATTCACTATTATATTTTATACTTTTATGGGAGGATATCTTGCTTGCTGTTGGACAGACTTCTTTCAAGGAGCACTTATGTTCTTTGCAATTATAGTTGTTCCTACTGCTGCATACTTCCATGGAGGTAAAATTGATGGAATACAGTCTGCTATGGAAGTAAGAAATATTTCTTTAAGAATTTTTAACGGAGGAGGAACAGCAGAAATTCTTACAATGATTTCATGTATTGCATGGGGGCTTGGATATTTTGGACAACCTCACATTCTTATAAGATTTATGAGTGTTAAATCTGTTAAAGAACTTACAAAAGCAAGACACATAGCTATGATATGGGTTGTTATTTCACTTATTGGTGCTGTGGCAGTAGGAATTACAGGAATTTCAGTTTTTAAATCTGTTAATGAACTTGGAGGAGATTCTGAAAAAATATTCATATATCTTATTTCAAAACTTTTCAATCCTTGGATAGGAGGAGTTCTTCTTGCTGCAATTCTTTCTGCAATAATGTCAACTATAGATTCTCAGCTTTTAGTTTCATCTTCAACACTTACTGAAGACTTCTATAGATATATTAAAAAAGATGCAAGTGAAAAAGAAAAAATCTGGACTGGAAGAGCTGGAATAATTCTTATTTCTGCTATAGCTTACATACTTGCATTAAATCCAAATGCTAAAGTTCTTTCAATGGTTGCTTATGCATGGGCTGGATTTGGAGGAGTTTTTGGTCCAGCTGTTCTTATGACTTTATATTGTAAAAAACTTAATTGGAAAAGTGTTTTCAGTGGAATGATTGCTGGAACTATTGCCATTATTTTATGGAAATATTTAGGATATGGGGATTATTTATATGAAATTATACCTGCTTTCATTCTTAATGGAGCTGTAATTTATATAACAGAAAAAGTTTTCTTTGGAGTTAATGAAAAAAGTCTTGTAAGAAATTAATTTTTTATAAAGGGCTGTTACATTTTCTAATTTATACAAATAAAATTTTAGAATATTGAAAATATTTTTGTAATTTATGAAGTGAGTTGAACGCTGAAAAATGACACTGTCTGAGTGAAACGAGTTTGTCATTTTTAGTGAAACGAACAATATAAATAAAAAATATTTTCACAAGATAAAATTTTATTTTTATAGATTTGTAACAGTCCTTTATCTTTAATTTCTATCATGTACAAAAAAAATGAACAAAAATATTATAAACTATATAAGAAAATATACCGTCAAAGATAAAAGTATGAACATAACAAATATATTTTTGGAGAATTCAAGAGAAATAATAAATATTATATAATATAGTATTGAGATATAAAACAACAAGGAGAGTAGCACAATGGAAATAAAAAGAATTTTAAATGGAATAGATTATGAGATACTTCAGGAAATAAACCAAGATTTTTCTGCAAAAAGTATGGAATATGATTCAAGAAAAATAAATAAAGGCGATATTTTTATTGCTCTTGAAGGACATACTGTTGACGGACACAACTTTATAGAAAAAGCTGTTGAAAATGGAGCTGAAACAATTTTTGTATCTAAAAAGGATATTCCTCTTATTGAAGGAATAAATTTCTACTACATAAAAAATTTAAATGAAGATATGGGAAAAATTGCTTCAAACTTTTATGGTTATCCTCAAAATGCTCTTAAAATAATAGGAGTTACTGGAACTAATGGAAAAACAACTACAACTTATATACTTGAAGCTCTTCTTGGAGAAGACAAAACAGCAAGACTTGGAACTGTAGAATATAAAATAGGAGATGAAATAATTCCTGCTCCAAATACAACTCCTATGTCACTTGATATTGTAAAAATGTGTAAAAAAGCTGCTGATAAAAATTTAAAATATTTAGTAATGGAAATTAGTTCTCACGGACTTGAACTTGGAAGAGTAAATATGCTTAAACTTGATGTAGCTATATTCACAAATCTTACAGAAGATCATATGGACTTCCATAAAAATATGGAAAATTACTTTAATGCTAAGAAAAAAATATTCTCTCTTTTAAAAGATACAAGAAACTCTGTTATAAATATTGATGATAAATATGGACAAAAATATATAGAATATACAAACGGACTTTCTTATGGACTTGAAAAAGGAGATATAACAGGAAAAATTGAACATATTTCAAGACATGGTCAAAAAGTTGAACTTAAAATATTTAATAATAAATATGAAACTGAACTTAAACTTCTTGGAAAATTTAATCTTTATAACCTTCTTGGTGCAATCGGAGCAGTTAAGTGCATGGGTATGAAAGATGAAGATATCCTTGAAAAAATAAAGTATATACATGGAGCTCCAGGAAGATTTGAACCTGTAAATATTGATGCAGATTTCACTGTTATAGTTGACTATGCACATACAGGAGATGCCCTTGAAAATATTTTAAAAAGTGTAAATGAATTAAAAACAGGAAAAGTTATTTCTGTGTTTGGATGTGGAGGAGACAGAGACAGAGAAAAAAGACCTGTTATGGGAAGAATTGCTGAAAAATACAGTGACTTTACAATTGTAACTTCTGATAATCCAAGAACAGAAGATCCTCAAGAAATCATAAGAGAAATTGCTGCAGGTCTTCAGAAAGATAACCATGTAATTCAGCCTGACAGAGCAAAAGCAATTGAGATAGCAGTGCAAAATGCAGAAAAAGATGATATAATAGTTATAGCTGGAAAAGGTCATGAAACTTACCAAATTATTGGAAGAGAAAAAAGACATTTTGATGACAGGGAGGCTGTCAGAGAAGCTCTGGCTAATCTAATTTTAAGAGGAGAAAAATAATATGATAGAAAGCTTACAAATGACAAAAGAAGTAAAAGTCGGAAATTTTACAATTGGAGGAAATAAGAGATTTGCTCTTATAGCCGGACCATGTGCCATTGAAAGCGAAGAAATGTCTCTTGCAGTAGCAAAAAAAATTAAAGAAATTTGTGACAAATTAGGAATAAATTATATTTTTAAATCTTCTTTTGACAAAGCAAACAGATCTTCTATTCATTCTTTCAGAGGTGTTGGAATGGAAGAAGGGCTTAGAATATTAAAAAAAGTTAAAGATGAAGTTGGAGTTCCTGTTATAACTGATGTACATGAACCTTGGCAATGTGAAAAAGTTGCTGAAGTTGTAGATATGCTTCAAATTCCTGCTTTTCTTTGCAGACAGACAGATCTTATAATTGCAGCAGGAAAAACAGGACTTCCTGTAAATGTTAAAAAAGGACAGTTTCTTGCTCCTTGGGATATGAAAAATGTTGTGACTAAAATGCAGGAAATAGGTAATGAAGGAGTTCTTCTTTGTGAAAGAGGAAATGTTTTTGGATACAATAATTTTATTGTTGATATGAGAGGACTTTTAGAAATGAGAAAATTTGGAGTGCCTGTTGTTTTTGATGCAACTCACTCTGTACAAATCCCTGGAGGACTTTCAAGCTGCTCTGGAGGGGAAAGAAAATATGTTTTCCCTCTTATGAAAGCTGCTCTTTCAATAGGAGTTGACGCTATATTTGCTGAAGTTCATCCTAATCCTGACAGTGCTCCTTGTGATGGGCCAAATATGCTGTTCCTTGATGATTTAGAACAAGTTCTTACAACAGCTGTAAAACTTGATGATATTGCAAAAGGATTATAAAATAAAAAAGCTGCTGCTGAAATTTAAAATTTGCAGCAGTTTTTATTTGAAGATTTACTTTCACAAATAAAAATCTTTTAATTTTATTCTAAATATGTTTACTCTAAAAAATTTTGTGATATAATAAAACATATGTTATTTTATTTTAATGACAAATTTGAAAATGGAAAAATCTATAATCCTATCAACGGAAAAACATACAACAGCTATATGAAACTTCAAGATGATGGAAAACTTCTTGTTAAAGGTTCTATTGATAAAAAGGGACTAATAGGAAAAAAACAGATTTAGACAAGATATGAATAATTAATTTTAAGCCAAAAATACATTTTAAAATTTTTTCTCTATAAATTTTGTATTTTTGGCTTTTATTTTTTTAATAATTCCTTATCTTTTTAGTAATTAAATATGTATTTAAAATATCAGAATTTATGGTATAATAATGATAGAATAAATTTACACAAAAAGGAGACTAACATGGAAACAGGAAATATCTTAACAGCATTTGCATTGACTTTGGCTGCAGGTCTTGCAATGGGAATAGGAAGTATTTTTTCCTTTGCAGGGAAAAAAAGTAATAATAAATTTCTTTCTGCCTCTCTTGGTTTTGCCTGCGGAGTTATGATATATGTAGCATTTATTGAAATTTTTCCTGAAGCAAGAGAAAGCCTTGCTGAAGGATTTGGAGAAACAAAAGGACTGTGGTTTGCTATTACTTCATTTTTTGCAGGAATGATTTTTATGATTTTTACAGAAAAATTCTGCCTGAAAGAACATGAAGAAAAAGAAGAAGAACATGAAGACTGTTGTCACTGCTGTAACAATAAATCATTATATAGAATGGGGGTTATGACTGCTCTTGCCATTGCTATTCATAATTTTCCTGAAGGTATTGCAATATTCACTTCTGTTTTAAAAGACACTGCCCTTGGCTTTTCTGTGGCAGCTGCAATAGGAATACATAATATTGCTGTCGGTATTGCTGTATCTGCACCTATATATTATGCTACAGAAAATAGAAAAAAAGCCTTTGCCTTTGCTTTGTTTTCAGGACTTTCTGAACCTTTAGGTGCTGTATTTGGATATATTCTTTTAAGAAATTATATGGATGAGATTTTCTTTGGAATACTTCTTGCAGCAGTATCTGGAATTATGGTTTACATTTCTCTTGATGAACTCCTTCCATCAGCACAAAAAAATGGAAATCATCATACTGCAACTTACAGTATGATATTTGGAATGGCTGTTATGGCTGTAAGCCTTATTCTTATTTAAAAATTTTTCGGAGGTAAGAAAATGATATCAAAAAAATTAAAACTTGGAAATTTTCCAACAAAAATTGAAAGACTAGAAAAACTTTCTACTATGCTTAAAGAAAATATTTATATAAAAAGAGATGATCAAACAGGAAGTGAAGTTTCAGGAAACAAAATAAGAAAGCTTGAATTTTCAATAAATGAAGCTATAAATAATGACTGTGACACTCTTATTACATGTGGAGGAATCCAATCAAATCATGCAAGGGCTACTGCTGCTGCTGGAATAAAGCTTGGACTTAAATCTGTTCTTGTTTTAAGATCTGATGAAACACCTGAAATGGAAGGAAACTACCTTATTGATAAAATAATGGGAGCAGATATAAGAATTATTTCCAGTGAAGACTACAGAGAAAGAAGACAGGAAATAATGGAAAATATCCTTAAAGAACTTGAAGAAAAAGGCAGAAAAGGTTATATAATCCCTGAAGGAGCTTCAAATGGAATAGGAACTTTTGGATATATAAATTGTTTTAAAGAAATTCTTGATCAGGAAAAAAAACTTGGAATAACTTTTGATACAATAGTTACTGCAGTAGGATCAGGAGGAACTTTTGCTGGACTTTATCTTGGAAATAAACTTACAGAAAGTAATAAAAAAATTGTAGGAATAAATGTATGTGACAGTGCAGAATATTTTAAAGATAAAGTGTGCTCTATTCTTGAAGAAGTAAAAACTTATATTCCTGATAGAAAATTTGAAATTACAAAAGATGATATGCACATAATAGATGGATATGTAGGAGATGGATATGCTCTAAGCAGACCAGAAGAACTTGAATTTATTTGTGATTTTGCTGAAGCAGAGGGAATAATACTTGATCCTGTATATACTGGAAAAACTATGAGAGGACTTTATACTGAACTTAAAAAAGGAACTTTTAAAGACTCTAAAAATATTTTATTTATTCATACTGGAGGAATCTTCGGACTTTTCTCTAAAAGAAATCAATTTGGATTTTAAATAACTTATAAAATTTTATAAATTTTTATAATAAAACAAGGATTGTTGCATTTTCTAATCTATAAAAATAAAATTTTAGAATATTGAAAATGCAACAATCCTTAATTTTTTATTTTTGATTTTTACTTATCTTTAATATTGCAAAAATAAGAGCAGCAGCTCCTGCAAACTGCACTGGTGTAAGAAGATGTCCATTAAAAATATAATCAAAAACAACTGAAGATATAGGAAAAGAAAGTTCACATATTGTTGCAACACTTGCATCAATATATCTAAGTCCTCTGTAATAAAGAAGAATAGCCCCACTTCCACTTGTTATTCCTATAACTGCAAATATCAGCCATTCAAAAGGTGTCACACTAAATATAAGGTTAAGCTGACTTTCTGAAAGAACAATAAATAAAGTTATTACAGTTGTGAAAAAATATCTTGTATAAAGTGCTGTAACAAAACTTGAATGACTTAATATTCTCTTTCCAAAAACAGTAGCACTTCCAAATGAAAATGCTGCAAGAAGAGCATATAAAACAGCTTTCCATATGTTGCTTGAACTTACCTCTACCATTCTTGGCAGAGTAAATTCAAAAGTCATTATATATCCTCCAATAAGTGCAAATATAACCCAGCTTAAAAAATTCTTTCCAAGTTTTTCTTTTAAAATAATCCTTGCTAAAATAAGAGCAAATATAGGTTGTGCTTTTTGAAGAAGAGTAACCACTGTAAGATGCTGAAAGTTTACAAGGAACAAAGATTTTACTATTGAAAGAGTTCCTATACATCCTCCAAAAAGTGCCACAAGAAAATAAAACATTATATCTTTTTTAGGAAGAGCTGATATATTTTTCATTTCCCTCTTTCCTATGAAAATACTCATTACTAAAAAAGGAAGGCAATGTACCATAAACACCACAAAAGGAACTTTTAAATGGAACAGCCTAGGAGTAAGAACTATTGAATCAAATCCCCATAAAGAAGCTGCAAAACACACAAGGATTGTTCCTACATATTTTTTATCCATTTTTTTTAAAGTAAACATCATTTTTCTCCTGCTTTTAAAATTTAGAAAAGTGTAATCTGGTTAGTATCATTTAGCCCTTTTATAGCATCTAAACTTTTTAATTTTTCAATTATTGTTGAAGACATTTTTGTTCTTCTTTTTAAATCTTCATAAGAAAGGAATTTTCCCTCTTCTCTTTCTTTAAGAAGATTTTCAATTACAGCCCCTCCAAGACCTGCAATTCCTAAAAGAGGAACTCTTATTTTTCCATCTTCAATTGTAAATCTGAAACCTTCAGACTTATAAAGGTCTATACCTAAAAACTCATATCCTCTTGCATGCATTTCTGTTATTATTTCACAAAGTGCAAGCTGAGTTTTCTTTTTAACATCCAGTTTAACTTCTTTCTTTAATTCATTCATTTTTTCTTTAAGAGATTTTTCATTTCCCATAATTTCAAAATCAAAATCTTCTATTTTTCTTGTAAGGTATGCTGCATAAAAGGCAAGAGGATAGTGTACTTTAAAATAAGCTATTCTCATTGCCATCATAACATAAGCAACAGCATGTCCTTTAGGGAACATATATTTTATTCTTTTACATGATTCTATATACCATTCTTTTATGTGGTGCTCTTTCATAAGATTTGAATATTCTTCCCATTGTTCAGGTTCTTTAGAAGGTCTTCCTTTTCTTACAAATTCCATTATTTTAAATGCTTTTCCCTTATCAAGCCCCTGAGCTATAAGATAGTTCATTATGTCATCACGAACTGTTATTATATCAGAAAGTGTTGCTTCTCCACTTCTTACAAATTCCTGAGCATTATTAAGCCATACATCTGTTCCATGAGAAAGCCCTGAAATTCTTACAAGTTCAGCAAATGTTTTAGGAAGAGTATCCACTAGCATCTGTCTTACAAAAGAAGTTCCAAATTCAGGAACACCAAATGTTCCTACAGTTGAATCTATTTGTTCAGGAGTTATTCCAAGAGCCTCTGTTCCTGAGAAAATTTTTAAAGTTTCTGGATCAGCAATAGGAATATCATAAACATTTACTCCTGTGTATTCCTGTAACATTTTTATTGTTGTAGGATCATCATGCCCAAGTACATCAAGTTTTACAAGCTGTTCATCCATTACATGATAATCAAAATGTGTTGTGATAGACTCATTTGTCATATCGTTGGCAGGATGCTGTATAGGACAGAAATCAAATACAGATTTTTCACCAGGAACAATAACCATTCCTCCTGGATGCTGTCCTGTGGTTTTCTTTGCCCCTTCACATTTAGCTGCTTTTCTTATAATTTCAGCTTTACTAACATGAAGATTATTATCTTCATAAAATTTCTTTACATAACCAATAGCATTTTTTTCTGCTAGAGTTGATATTGTTCCAGCTTTAAATACATTTGATTTTCCAAAAAGTTCTTCACAATATCTGTGAATTTCTGATTGATACTCTCCTGAAAAGTTAAGGTCAATATCAGGAACTTTATCTCCATTAAATCCCATAAATACTTCAAAAGGTATAGAATGTCCATCTCTTCTTAAAGGCCTTCCACATTTTGGACATATTTTTTCAGGAAGGTCTACTCCTGCTCCTGGTTTATCTGTAAATTCTGAATATTTACATTCTGGATTATCACAGATATAGTGAGGATATAAAGCATTAACTTCTGTTATCCCCATCATATAAGCTACTAGTGATGAACCTACTGATCCTCTTGAACCTACAAGATATCCATTATCTAAAGATTTTTTTACAAGTTTTTGTGCAGAAAGATATAAAACTGAGAAACCATTTCCTATAATAGCATTTAATTCTCTTTCAAGTCTTGCACTTACAACTTCAGGAAGAGGATTTCCATATATTCTGTATGCCTTTTCATAGGTCATACTTCTTACTGTTTCTTCTGCATTATCAAGATGAGGTGGGAAAAATCCACTAGGTATTGGCTGAATTTTTTCTGTCATATCTGAAATTTTATTAGTATTTTCAACAACTATTTCTTCAGCCTCTTTTTCACCAAGATAACTGAACTCTTCAAGCATTTCATCTGTAGTTCTAAAATAAAAACCATTATCTGTCATATATTGGCTTGCTTTAAATACATTCCCACTTCCATAAAGAAGAATACTTCTTATATCCTTTTCTTCTTTATCAAGATAATGGACATTTGAACTTGCTGTAACAAGAATATTATGTTCATGACATATATCATAAAAATATCTGTTCATTTTTTCAACTGCTTTATAAGAAGAAAGTCTGTTAGTTCCATCCTCATCAATAAATTCATTATAAGCTTCTTTAGGAAGAAGCTCTACATAATCATAGAAATCAATAGCTTTTTCTACATCTTTAAAATTATAATCAAGATAATCTAATACAAGTTCACTTGTATTCATAAAATGCACTGTATTTGAAGCACCTATTATAAGTCCCTCTCTCAGTCTTTTTAAATCACTTCTTGTTACTCTTGGTTTTTTATTTCCAAAATTATCTTTATGAGCTATTGATACAAGCTGATACATATTTTTTAGCCCTGTAAGATTTTTTACAAGAACCATTACATTTGATGTATCTTGTTTTTGAATATTTAGAGGAAAACCTCCATTTATATCCTTTATATTTTTTATTCCTTTTTCAAGATATTTTTCAAGGAAAATTATAAACATTCCTGCTGTTGCCTGAGAGTCATCAACTGCTCTATGGTGATTTTCAAGAGCAACACCAAGTTTTTTTGTAAGACTTCCAAGTCCATATCCTTTTAAGTCAGGCATTACATCTCTTGCCATTTGTAGAGTGTCTATAACAGAAGGATCATAATCTATTCCCATTATTCTTTTGCATTCTCTTCTTATAAAACTCATGTCAAATCTTGCATTATGAGCAACCATTGTAGCATCTCCTACAAACTCTAAAAATTTAGGAAGCACCTCTTCAATAGTTGGCATATTTGCAACCATAGAATTTGTTATACTTGTAATCTCCTGTATTTTTTCAGGAATTGGCATTCCAGGGTTTATGAGCTGAGAAAAACTATCTACAATTCTTGTTCCCTGAACTTTTATAGCCCCTATTTCAATTATAGGATGTTCATGTGAGTTAAGTCCAAAAGTTTCAAGGTCAAATACTATAAAAGTTTCATCTTCAATTAATTTATCTTTAGGATTTTTTACCATTGGTTTTTCATCATCAACCATATACATCTCACATCCTAAAATAACTTTGAAGTTTTCGTCTTTCTTAGTTTCTTTATATGCAAAAGGGAAGGTATGAACAACTGAATAATCTGTTATTGCCATACTTGTATGTCCATAAGATTTAGCTCTTTTTATAAGATCTTTTATATCTGTAACCCCTACCATTTCACTCATCTTACTATGAGTATGAAGTTCTGCCATTTTTACAGGAGCTTTATCTTCTTTTGTTTGTTTTGAATATTCAAGTTTATTTATACTGCTTAACATAAGAATTTCTTCATTATCATCAAACTTATCTATCTGTTTTCTTCCATTTACTTTTATATAATCTCCAACTTTTACATCTATGTCTTCCCCTTTAGAAAACATTTTAGTTGTAACTGAATTAGAGTTATCTGTAATTCTTATTGTGTAAAGAATATTTCCTGTTTTTAATTCCCTTTTATCAACATTAAAAACTTCTCCTTCTAATACACAAACATCATTTTCATAGATTTCTCCAAATTCATCAAGAGGAATAGAAGTTCCTTTTATATCTTTTGTTTTTCTGCTTGAAACAGCTGTGTATCTCTGTCCTTGAGACATATTATCACTGCTTTGTTTCTGAGAAACTGAATTTTTAAGATTTTCTTCATCCATTTTTTTAGTAAGTGTTATCATAACTTCATCAAGCTTACTGTTTGCAGCTTCCAGCTCTTTTGAAAAATCTCCAGGAACAAAATGTACCTGAAAATCTTTTATTCCATATTCAGATAAAAGAGATTCTAATTTTATATTTATTTTTGACTCGTAAAGAGTTTCTATAGCTAGTTCATTCTTAAGTTCAATAATAATTTTTCTCTCTTCTATTTTTATTCTGTATAGATAAAGAAATGACCTTGATACTGCATTTTTCTTTTTAAGTTCACTGATTACTTTCTCTGTAATCTGCATAAGGTCATTTCTTGTTATTTCATTATTTTCATATTCTATTTCAAATTCTATGCTCAAACTGTCTCCAAACTTTTTATGGAGGTCATTACAGACTAAATCAGTTTCGCATATATAACAAGGTCCTCCAAGAGTGCAGAAAATTTTAAGCTTTTTTACTCTCTCATCAAACATTATTTCTTTAACTTTTATATTTTCAGCACCTGCATTTTTAAAAAAATCAGATCTTGTTTTTATAGTAACTCTCTTTCCCATTCTATATATCCTCCAAAATTAAGAAACAGAGCTGGGATTAATTTTCTCCCAAAACTCTGTCTAAGATAATAGCAACAGCGGCTCTTACAGAAAGGTGATTATATTTTGTATTCCCTCTTATAGGCTCTAAAATATAATCAGACATATCCATAACTTCCTGAATTAATCCCCAACCTGTACCAAAAAGGAAAAGATAAGGTTTGTCATCTGAAAATACTTTTTCAGAAAGCCCTTTGTAGCTTATTGAATTAGGAAATGTGTGGGCAGATGTTGTTATTATTACAGGCTTCTGTCCTTCTCTTGCCTCTATATCTGCAATACATTGTTCTATTGAATCTTTTACTCTTGTTATTGTAAATGCAGATTCTCTGTCTTTATTGTATTCTCCTCCAGTTCCATCTTGCCAATATCCTATGATTCTTTCTGTTAATTGTTTTTGAGCCTCTACAGGAACAATAAGATTATATTCTTTTACATCATATGTTTTACAGCTTCTTGATATATCATGAATATCAAAGTTTGTAACAGAAGTGCATACAACTTCTTTTCTTTTATTATAAACAGGGTAGTGTACAAGCCCTAAATATATTTTATCTCTCATCTGAATTATTTCACCCTTTCTAATTTATTTGCATAAACATCTATTTCATCAACATAAAGATCAGCAGCATCTTTTAAATATTCCTGCTGTTCCTTTGGAAGTTTTTTTACACTTTTTGCTGGACTTCCTATAATAAGAGTTCCCTCTTCAGCTTTTAATGAAGGAGTTACAAGAGAATGAGCTCCTACAAGAGAATTTGGTGGAATTACAGCACCATTAAGAATAGTAGATCCCATTCCTATTACACAGTTATCCCCTATTGTGCATCCATGTATAATGCAGTTATGACCAATCGTAACATTTTTTCCTATCACTACATCATGCCCTTTATCTCCATGAATTGTGACATTATCCTGAATACTTGTTTTTTCTCCCACATATATACTGCATACATCTGCTCTCATTACAGCAGAAAACCATATAGATACATCTCTTTCTGTTGTAACTTTTCCTATAAGAGCAGCTGTATCTGCAATAAAATTATTTTCTCCTATAACAGGTTCAAAACCATTTAGTCTGTATATCATTATTTATCCCCCTCTGCTAATTCTTCAAGAATTTCTTTCATAAACTTTGCTTCCTCTTTAGAAAACTTTCTGTTTTTTAAAAGGTCGGGACGCCTTAAATATGTCCTTTTAAGACTCTCTTTCATTCTCCAGTCTTTTATTTTTTTATGATTTCCTGAAATTAAAACATCAGGAACTTTAAGCCCCATATACTCTGCTGGTCTTGTATACTGAGGATAATCCAGAAGTCCATTGAAAAATGAATCATTTTCATAAGATGCTTTTGTAATAACACCTGGAATAAGCCTGGCTACTGCATCAATCATTACCATAGAAGGTAATTCTCCTCCTGTAAGCACAAAATCTCCTATTGAGACTTCCATATCCACTTTATTTTCAACAACTCTTTCGTCTATTCCTTCATAATGTCCAGCTATTATAGTTATTTCTTCCTCATCTTTCAGCTTAAGAGCAAGTTCCTGATTAAATGTAACTCCTTGAGGAGAAGTATAAATAACTTTTCCTCCACATTTTTCCAAGGCTCTGAAAAGAGGTTCAGGTTTCATTACCATTCCTCCCTCTCCTCCAAAAGGAGTGTCATCAGCCTGCTGATGTTTGTCAAAACAAAAATCTCTTATATTTATAATATTTATCTCTATAAGATTATTTTTTACTGCTCTTCCTATTATACTTTGTGACTTAAAGGCTGTAAAAAGTTCAGGAAATAAAGTTAAAATATTTATTTTCAAAATTTTTTCTCCTTTAGCAGAACTTAAATAAATTATATTTAAACTAATATAGTTTAATCAAGCTCATCATTTTCTGAAACACTTCCCTTAACTTCTCTCATTCCTTCAAGAATTTCTACATAAATTTCTTTTTTCTCAAAATCTATATCTTTTACAAAGTTCTCAATATTTGGAATAAGAGTTTCTGTGTTTTCATCTTCAACTACAATTATATCATGTGCTGCTGTATCAAAAACATCAACAACTTTTCCGATACTTTCATTTTCTGCTGTTATAACAGTCATTCCTAAAAGGTCTTCAAGAAGGTATTCATCTTCAGACATACCTAGAATATCTCTATTTATTTTTATAAAACTTCCTGCAAGAAGATTTCCTTCTGTCTTATTTGTGATTTCTTCAAACTCTATTACAACCTTATCTCCAACAAGATTTGAAAGTTTTTTTACACTTAAGATTCTTTTTTGCCCATCAGGTTTTTCTGCCATAACTCTCTCACCAACTATAATTTCAGGAGTGCTTAAACTTATATTAGCTTTTACAGCTCCTTTAAGATGGTGAGTTCCTGTTATTTTTCCAATAGTAACCAGATCCATTAAATCACCAGACCTAGTCTAAAAATTCTACATTGACATTTAATTTATCTTTTACTCCTGCAGCTTGCATAACTCCTCTTATTGCATTTGCAGTAAGTCCATTTTTACCTATAACTCTTCCCATTTCTCCTTCAGCAACATTTACTTTAAAGATAATAGTATCATCTATAAGTTCATAAGTAATTCTTACTTCATCTTGTTTTTCAACAAGTCCTTTTAAAATATAACTTAACAGATTTTCTAATTTTTCCATTCTGTACAAATCCTCCTAAATCTTAAAGGACTCCTTTCCAAAGTCCTTCTTCAAGTATTTCAGCTTTCACATAATTTTTTCCTAAATCTAAAATTATATCTCTTGCTAGATCTTTATAATCTGTTGTGCTTATAATTGTGATAAGTCCTCTCTGAGCATCATTTGTTCTTACAACTCCCACTTCTTCATAAGCTTCTATTATTTTATTTATAAAGTCTATATCTTCTTTTCTGCTTTGTATTTTAAATTCGTAGCTTTGCATTAATCCTCCTGAAGCAGTTTTAATTTTTTTCAAAACATTCTGCCAGTTTTATAAATTGCTCTATTGTTAAATTTTCAGCTCTTTCATTTGGAGAAATATTCAAAAGTTCAAGTTTTTCTTTTACAACATCTTTTGAAATTCCAAGTGTTGAAAGATTATTTACAATATTTTTTCTTTTATTTGAAAAAGCAGCTTTTACATATTTAAAGAATATATCTTCAGGAATAAGCTTTTCGTATCTTCTGTCATTGTAAAACTTGATTGAGATAAAACCTGAATCAATTTTAGGCACAGGATTAAAGAACTCTTTAGGAATAGTAAAAAGATATTCACCTGTTCCATAATATTCAACAGCAAGAGTAAGAACACTTCTTTCTTTTCCTGAAGAAGCACAGACTCTTTCTCCCACTTCTTTCTGCACCATAAGATATGCTTCGTCTATTTTGTCTCTGTTTTCAATAAGTTTATTTATAATAGGAGATGTTATATAGTAAGGTATATTGGCAACTACTCTTGTATGAGGAGCAATAACTTTATCAAGTTCTACTTTCAGAATATCTTCCATTATAAGATTGAATTTTTCATTTCCTGCAAATTTTTTTCTTAAAATTTTTTCAAGATCTGTATCTATTTCAACACATGTAACTTTTTTTGCTTTTTCAAGAAGGAGCTCTGTTAAAGCTCCTTCTCCTGGTCCTATTTCAAGAATTTCTTCATGAGGCTCTATTTTAGAAACCTCCATAATTTTTTCCAGCACAGCGTTCTGATCAGTTAAAAAATTCTGACCGTATTTCTTTTTATGCTTAAACGACATCATAAACTCCGTTTCTTATTTTTTTACAAATTTTCCAACAAAAGGAATGTTTCTGTATTTCTCATCAAGGTCTAATCCATATCCAACAACAAATTCATCAGGAATTTCAAATCCTACATATTCCCCTTTAACTTCCACTAATCTTCTGCTTGGTTTATCTAAAAGTGTACATACTTTTACTGAATTTGGATTTTTCTTACTTAAGAAATCTTTTACATTTACTATTGTAAGACCTGTATCAATAATATCCTCAACTATAAGAACATCTTTTCCTGTAAGATCTAAATCAACATCTTTAAGGATTTTTACAACTCCTGTTGAGTTAGTTCCACTTCCATAACTTGATACTTTCATGAAATCAATTCTTAAATCAAGATTTATTGATTTTATAAGATCAGACATAAACATTACAGAACCTTTTAAAAGCCCCACACATACCAAATTTTTACCAGCATAATCTTTTTCTATCATTGCTGCTAGTTCACTGATACGCTCTTCAACTTTCTCCCTAGAAATTAAAACCTCAACAATACCTTCCATTTTTTCCTCCTAAAACATTCTATCTTAAATAATTTTTGATTATAAAAATCTGTGGAATAATACATTTTATTTTATCATTTAACACAAGTTTTAGCAAGTAATTATTGATATTTTGAGGTTCATATGTTATCATTTTAGTAAACGAATTAAATTCTTTCAGAAATAAATTTAGGAGGATAAATGAAGAAATTTTTCATAATTTTTTCTTACATCTTATCATTCTGCCTTATTATGTTTTTTGGAATAAATATATTTTTAAATAACTATTTTAATAATTATTTTTATAAAACTCCAAACCTTATCGGGCTGACTGTTGAAGAAACAGAAAAAATGATACCAAAAGGAACTGTAGTTGTAGCAGTAGCAGGTAAAGATTATTCAAATCTGCCTGAAGGTCAAATCTTCATGCAAGAACCTGTTGAAAATAAAGTTGTAAAAAGAGGAAGAACTGTAAAAGTTTGGGTAAGTGCTGGAGAAAATTATTTTGAAGTTCCTGACTTTTATGGACAACAGCTTTTTGAAGTCCGTTCTCTTTTAGAAGAAAAAGGAATTAAAATAAAAGAAATTTCAAGAACAAATTCAGATCTTGCATACAACTGTGTCATTGCTACTACTCCAAGAGCTGGAAGCATTGTAGATATGAATGAAGGAATATCTATTCTTGTAAGTAGCAGAGCATCTTCAAAAACAGTAAGAGTTCCAGATGTTGTAGGATATACTCTTAATGAAGCTACTGCCCTTATTAAATCTCAGTCTCTTTTTGTAGGAGAAATTACAAAAATGGAAGTTCCTGGACTTGAAAGTGGAATAGTTGTTGATACTAGTATCAGTGCAGGAAGCAGAGTTTCTGCAGGTTCAAATATAAATCTTGTGATAAGTAAATAATATAAGGAGATGAAAAAATCGTTGATTAAAGGAAGAGTAATAAATAAAATTCAGGGATTCTATTATGTTGATGACGGTACAGAACAACATGAATGCAGGCTAAGAGGAGTTTTAAAAAGAAAAGACAAAAAAGATAACTGTGTTGTAGGAGACTATGTTGAAATTTCTGAAGATAATTTTATTATGAATGTCTTTGAAAGAAAAAATATAATCAACAGACCTCTTGTTGCAAATATTGATTATCTTGTTATTCAGTTTGCTGCAAAAGATCCTGAAATTGAGCTGGATAGGTTAAACAATCTTATTCTTAACAGCATTTATCACAAAATCTCTCCTATTGTTGTTATAAATAAAACAGATCTTTTATCTGAAGACGAGAAAGAAGAACTT
Source organism: Fusobacterium perfoetens (assembly GCF_021531595.1). Lineage (NCBI taxonomy): Bacteria > Fusobacteriati > Fusobacteriota > Fusobacteriia > Fusobacteriales > Fusobacteriaceae > Fusobacterium > Fusobacterium perfoetens. The sequence continues at coordinate 123,665 of NZ_JADYUD010000005.1, read as the reverse complement.
ACTGAAAAACTTTCTTATCTAAAAAATATAGATATACCTTTATTTTTAGTTTCAACACTAAAAAATGAAAATATTCATAAAGTAAAAGAAATTATAAAAGGAAAGACTACTGCTTTCGGAGGACCGAGTGGTGTAGGAAAATCAAGTATTTTAAATATTATACAAAATAAAAAAGAACTTGCTGTTGGAGAAACAAGCAAAAGATTAAAAGCTGGAAAACACACAACAAGAGACAGTAATCTTATAGCACTTTCAGAAGGAGGGTATGTTATTGATACCCCAGGATTTTCTTCTTTGGAACTTCCTCCCATTGAAAATGCTGAAGAACTTGTATCTCTTTTCAAAGAATTTACTTTTGAAGAGGGATATTGTAAATTTCTTGACTGCTGCCACATAAATGAACCAGGCTGCGTCATAAAAGAAAAAGTAATGCAAGGAAAAATATCAAAAATAAGATATGATTTTTATAAAAAAGTATATGAGAAATTAAAAAACGAGAGGTGGAACAGATATGAAAAATATTAAAATTGCCCCTTCTATACTATCAGCTGATTTCAGCAAACTTGGGGAAGAGGTTAAAGCAATAGATAAGGCTGGTGCAGATTGGGTGCATATTGATGTAATGGATGGAATCTTTGTACCAAACATAACTTTTGGACCAGCTGTAATGAAATCAATAAGAGACAAAACTGACCTTGTTTTTGATGTTCATCTTATGATAACACAGCCTGAAAGATATATTGAGGACTTTGTAAAAGCTGGAGCTGACATGATTACTATTCATGTGGAATCTACACTTCATCCTCATAGAGTTATACAACAAATAAAATCTTATGGTGTAAAAGCTGGAATAGTTCTAAATCCAGGAACTCCAGCAGAATCTGTTAAATATCTTATAAATGATGTTGACATGGTTCTTGTTATGAGTGTTAATCCAGGATTTGGAGGGCAATCATTTATTGAAAGTGCTGTTGAAAAAATAAAAGAATTAAGAGCAATGAATCCAAATGTTGACATTGAAGTTGACGGAGGAATTACTGATGAAACAATCGGAAAATGTATAAAAGCAGGAGCAAATATCTTTGTTGCAGGTTCTTATGTTTTCAAAGGAAATTATGCAGAAAGAATAGCCAACCTGAAAAAGGAGGGATAGTTAAATGTCATCTTACGGAAGAAAAGTAAATACTGTATTTGAAAATTTCTATAAACTATTTTACGAATCAGAAGATTTAGCTCTAAAAAGAGGAATTAAATGTCTTACTCATACAGAACTTCATATTATTGAAGCTATCGGAAAAGATTCAGTTACAATGAACGAACTTTCTGACAGACTTGCAATAACAATGGGAACAGCAACTGTTGCAATAACAAAATTAGGAGAAAAAGGATTTGTTGTAAGAGCTCGTTCAAGTACAGACAGAAGAAAAGTTCATGTTTCTCTTTCAAAAAAAGGTCTTGAAGCTCTTAACTATCACAATAATTATCACAAAATGATAGTTTCAAATATAACTGAAAATATAGATAAAGATGATCTTGAACATTTCTTGAAAATTTTTGAAAAAATTCTTGAAAACTTAAAGGGACAGTATGAATTTTTAAAGCCTCTTCCTGTAACAGAATTTAATGTCAAAGAAAAAGTTTCAATAGTTGAAATTAAAGGAACACCTATAGTACTTGACTATTTCAGAGAACATGGAATTGAACATTACACTGTTCTTGAAATAGCTGAAACAAAAGAAGCAGATAAAATAGCTCTAAAAAAAGCTGACGGAACTATTTTAGAGATAAATATTTTAGATGCTAAAAACTTAATAGGAATCAAGGCGGAAGATTAATTGCTTTATCTTGACGGGATATCTATCTCTAAAATAAAAGATGAACTTATAAACTGCCTTCAAAGCAAAAGAGTTGGAAAGATTTTTCAAAATTCAACTCTTTCTTTGTCTATACACTTTGGCAGAACTTCATTATTTTTCTCTTGTAATCCGTCTCTTCCAATATGTTATATAAACGAAGATAAAGAGGAAAATTTTATGGAAGAAAACTCAAACTTTCTTCTGCTTTTAAGAAAATATCTTTTAAATGCTTCTCTTTCAAATATAGAGCAGCTTGGTTTTGACAGAATTTTAAAATTCCATTTTTCAAAACTTAATGAACTTGGAGAAATAAAAAACTATTTTCTTTATTTTGAAATTATGGGTAAACATTCAAATATTATTTTTACAGACGAAGAAAATAAAATAATTTCTCTTCTTAAAAAGTTTTCCTTAGAAGAAAATTCTCTTCGTATTCTTTTTCCTGGAGCAGAATATGTTCAGCCTGTTGTGGAAAAAAAGATAAGCCCACTTGAAATAGAAAGCACTATCTTTGAAGATTATCTTGAAAATAGTAATGTTTTTCATAAAGTGGAAGGACTTGGAAAAAGAACACTTGAATTTATTCATTCTTATGATGATTTAAAGAAAATACTAAATGATAAAATAGCTCCTAAAATCTATTTTAAAGAAGATGTTCCTGTTTTTGCTTCTGTTTTAAATATAGAACCTAAAGCATGGGACAGTGTAAAAGAATATAAAAATTTCAGTGAAATGGTAAATACATATATTAAAATGTGCTCCCTTTCAAATTCTTATAATCTTTTAAAAACAAGACTTATTTCTTCTGTACAAAAAGAAGTTAAAAAAACAGAAAAGATTATTTTAAATATTGAAAAAGATATTGTTCTTATGTCTGATCACGAAAAATATAAAAATATAGGAGATATTTTAGCATCTGTTTTATATTCTATTAAAAGAGGGGATAACTCTGTAAAAGCTTATGATTTCTATGAAAACAAAGAAATTATAATTCCCCTTGATCCACTTTTAAATCCTCAGGGAAACCTTAATAAGGTATATAAAAAGGCTTCAAAAATGAAAAGAGGTCTTGAAATAAGCAGAGAGCGTCTGATATCTTTTAATCAAAAAATTATTTATTTGGAAAGTGTCCTTTCTTTCATAGAAAAGTCTTCAGACCTTAAAGGGCTTAAAAATATTGAAGATGAACTTATTGGTGAAAAAATAATTAAGCCTAAAGAAAAAACTCCAAAAAATAAAAGCAAAAATAAAGAAAGTGAAAATTATGGAACTGCAGTTATAGGTGAAAAAACTGTATACTTTGGAAGAAATAACAAAGAAAATGATTTCCTTACTTTTAAATTTGCAAGAAAAGACGACATTTGGTTTCATGTTAAAGATATACCAGGATCACATTTTATTGTAAAAAAAGAAGATTTTAGTGAAGATGATAGTTTTGTTAAAAAAGTTGCCCTTTATGCTGCTTTTTATTCAAAAGCATCAAAGGGAGATAAAGTTACTGTTGAATACACTGAAAAGAAAAATCTTAATAAACCAAAAGGAGCACCTTTAGGTTTTGTTACATATAACACAGCAAAAACTGTTACTGTTATAGTTCCTAAAAGTTTATAATTGTAAAAAAGGACTGATGTAATTAAAACTACTCAGTCCTTTCATATTTTTTATTTTATCTTGATAAGATATCTGCCATACGATATAATTCTATTACATCGTTTTTCTTAGTTCCTTCCCAAGCATAAGAGATTTCGTGAGTAACTACATGACCATCTTCTATTCCAATCATTACTCCTCCCTCATCTGCTTCTAAAACTTCAACTGCTTTTGCTGCAAGTCTTGTAGCAAGAACTCTGTCACGACCACTTGGAGTTCCTCCTCTTTGAACATGTCCAAGTACAACGCTTCTTACTTCTGTTGATACTCTTTTCTTAAGCTCTTCTTCTATCTCATTAATATTTCCTACACCTTCAGCAACAAGAACTATATCATGAAGTCTTCCTGTATTTCTTCTTTCTTGAATTTGATATGCAAGCATTTCAATAGGGTTCTCCATTTCAGGAATAAGAAGTCCATCTCCTCCTCCTGCAAGACAAGCATGAACTGCTAAGTCTCCTGCTCTTCTTCCCATTACTTCAACAAGAATTGTTCTTTCATGAGATGTAGCTGTATCTCTTAATTTAGAAATTGCATCAAGTATTGTATTTAAACAAGTATCAAATCCTATTGTAAAATCTGTTCCTATAATGTCATTGTCAATTGTTCCAGGAAGACCTACAACTTTAAATCCATGTTCTTTAGAAAGAAGATCTGCCCCTCTGTAAGAACCGTCTCCACCGATAACAACTATTCCTTCTATTCCTCTTCTTTTTAAATTTTCTGCTGCTATTGCTCTGAATTTAGGATCTTTGAACTCTGGACATCTTGCTGTTAATAAAGCAGTTCCTCCTCTATCAATTATCCCTGAAATAAAACGCCCATCCATTGGAAATATTTCATCTCTAAGCATTCCGTGATACCCTCTTCTTACCCCGTATACTTCCATTCCTTTGTACTGTGCCATTTTTGCTGCTGCTCTTATAGCTGCATTCATACCAGGAGCATCTCCACCGCTTGTTAATATAGCTATTCTTTTCATGCTCTTTTCCCTCCTAAAAAATTTATAAGTTAATTTTTTATTTACAAAATAATAAAAATTACAGCAGAACTTTTTTTCAAAAACATCTTTTTTCAAAATAATTCTTGATTATTTAATAATCTGCTCATTATTAAATAACAGTTCTACTCACCCATAAAAAATCCAATTCTTCTAAACTTATTATATCTTTTTTCAAGTAAAGTATCTATTTTTATTTTTTCAAGTTCAGAAATTGATAATAAAACTACTTTTTTTAGGTTAATTTCTGCACATTTTGGATCTTTATGTGCTCCTCCGAAAGGTTCTGGTATTATATCATCTATGACACCTAGCTTTTTCAAGTTCTGAGCTGATATTTTCAAATTCTTTGCAGCTTTTTCAGCAAGGCTTCCATCTTTAAAAAGTATCGCTGCACATCCTTCTGGAGAAATTACAGAATAAACTGCATGCTCCATCATATATACTCTGTCAGCTACACCAAGAGCAAGAGCTCCTCCACTACCACCTTCTCCTATTACAACTGCAATTATTGGAGTTTTCAGACCAGACATTTCCATTAAGTTTCTGGCAATAGCTTCTCCCTGACCTCTTTCTTCAGCTTCCATTCCAGGATAAGCTCCTGATGTATCTATTAAAGTAAGAACAGGTATATGAAATTTTTCTGCCATTTTCATAAGTCTTAAAGCTTTTCTATATCCTTCAGGATTAGACATACCAAAATTTCTCTCTATTTTTTCTTCAACAGTTCTTCCTTTTTGAATTCCTATTACCATAAATTTTTTATCATCTATTCTGCAAAGACCTCCTACAACAGCACTGTCATCTCCAAAAAGTCTGTCTCCATGAAGTTCAACAAAATCTGTTGTTATTTCATTTATATAGTCAAGAGCATAAGGTCTTTCAGGATGTCTTGCTATTGAAACTTTATCCCAGTCATTAAGCTTTGAATAAGCTTCTTTTGATTTTGCAGCATATATTTTTTTCTGTTTTTCTATCTCTTTTGATAAATCAACTTCTTTTTCCTCTGCAAATTTTTCAAGTTCTTTAATTTTATTTTCTATATCCAAAAGTTCTTTTTCGTATTTCACAATAAACCTCCGTAAATTTATACAATATTTCTTAATATTTTTACAAGAGTAGCTTTCATATCTTCTCTTTTTGTAATAATATCAATCATTCCATGTTCCAGTAAGAATTCACTTGACTGGAATCCTTTAGGAAGTTTCTGTTTTATTGTTTCTTCTATAACTCTTTTTCCTGCAAAACCTATAAGTGCATTAGGTTCTGACATGATTATATCTCCAAGCATTGCAAAAGAAGCTGTTACTCCTCCTGTAGTTGGATTTACTGGAATTGATATAAAAGGCTGTCCTGAAGCTTTAAGTCTTTCAACTGCTGCTGAAGTTTTAGCCATCTGCATAAGAGAAACTATTCCTTCGTACATTCTAGCTCCTCCTGAACTTGACACCACTATAACTGGAATTTTTTCTGTAATTCCTCTTTCTATAGCTCTTGTTATTTTTTCTCCAACAACAGAACCCATACTTCCTCCAAGGAAACCAAAGTCCATAACAGCTATACTTACTTTTATCCCTTCAATGTTTCCTATTCCTGAAACTACTCCTTCATTAAGTTCTGTTTTTTCTTTTGCAGAAGCAAGCTTTTCTTTATAACCTTCAAATTCAAGAAAATCTTCACTTGTAAGATTTGCATCCATCTCTTCAAATGAACCTCCGTCTATAAGAAGTTTTATTCTGTCTCTTGCCCCCATTTTATAATAATAATCACAGTTCGGACATTTATGCATATTTCTTCCGATATCTTTTTTTATTATTATCTCAGAACATCCTGGACATTTTTCCCAAAGCTCTGATACTTCCTCTGTTATTCCGCTTTTTTCTTTTTCTTTTTCTATAAATACTTGTGGTTCTTCATTCTCTTTTAAAGTCAGTGTTGCATATTTCTTTTTCTTTAGAGAAAAAAACTTCATTTTTCTCCCTCCTTAATTTTTTTATACTGCATTTAATTTTATAGGATTTTTAATTATATTTCAATATTAAATTGCTTTTAATTACATTATAATATAAAATAAATTCATAAACTTTTATAAAATGTAGGTGATTAAAATTAATAACGATTTAAAAAATTTGCGTATTACTCTTGATAATATCAATAATAACATAGCTGCTCTTATTTCAGAAAGAGTTGAGACTGTAAAAATGGTAGGAAAAATAAAAAAACAGAAAAAAAATTTTTATGTTCCTGAAAGAGAGAAATTTATCTTAAAAAATCTTTCAGAAAAATTTCCTGAACTTGATAAAGAAATTATAAAAAGTCTCTTTACTCAAATTATTTCAGGATGCAGAAGCTATGAAAAGATATTTGAAATAGGTCTTAGGGAAGATGTCCATTCTCTTTCTGCTCTTATAAGCATTTTGGGCACATTTACATCCAATCATTTCTTTAAGGATAATGATTCTTTAAAAGAAAAATATAAATCCTTAGACTATATCCTTATCAATTTAGATGGTAATTTTGTTCCTTTAGTTGAAAATATTCAAGATATTTTTACAATAAACTATTGTGAAAATAAAAATGGAAAATTTCTGCTTATGGGAAAAACAGAAAATTCTGAAATCATGTCAGGAAAGATAGGATTTTTATTGAAAAAAAATAACTTTGCCAAAATAGAAGATAGATTGTATAATCATCTATATAATACATATATTCTTTCAGAGGAGTATCTATATCTGGAAATTAATTTTTCTGATGAAAAAGACATTCAAAATATAAAAGAAATGCTCTCTGTTCCTTATAAATATATGGGAATATATCCTGACAACAATTTTTAGTTTTTGGAGGTTTTGTAATGAAAAAATTTTTAGTTTTATTTATTGCTGTAATAATTGCAGGATGTACTAATCTTCCTTCAACTCTTACTCCTGTTGGAATCAGTGTAGTCTCTCAGGAAAAAATAGCTGCTGCTGTTTCAAAATCAGAACTTTATGCAGTAGGAAGCTCTAAAATAGATACAGCAGGTTCTTTTGTTGCTGAAGGAAAAGCCAGAACTCAAGCAAGAGAAAATCTTAAAACAAAAATTTCAAATGAAGTTGCTACAATATTCAACAGCTATATGCTTAATGTAGATGCAAATACTAAAAAAGTATATACAGCAGCTCTTCCTGATTTAAGAAATTATACAACTGATACTCTTCTTTTAAAAGCAACAGAAAAAATTGCTCTTGTTGATGACAACAGATCATATGTTGCTCTTGCTGTAAAAAAAGAAGATATTGCCAAAGAATCTAAATTTGTATTTACTGAATACACTTCAAGTGTTATAAAAAGACTTGAAAATATAAAAACTCTTGTAGGAAACAGCAATGCTGGAATCCCTATTGAAATAGACAGTGTTCCTGTTTCTGTTCCTTCTGAAACAGAAAACATTGTTAATACAAGAAGTAATTTTCCTTCTATTGACGAAGATCCGTTATTCAATTAATTAAGTTAAATAAAAAAGGAAGGCATTTATAATGGTAAAAAAATTATTTTTCTTTCTTGCTGTACTTTTTATAGCAGGATGCTCAAATACTCAAAATCAATTAAAAGATATGGAAAATGCTGTTTTTTCTCTTGATAAAACAAATTCAGGAAGAGTATGTGCACTTTATCCTGATAAACAAAATATTAAAACTTTCGGTACTCTTATAAATGGAAAACTTCAAGGGAGATACACTGAATATTATAAAAATGGCTCTCCTCTTTTAATAACATATTATAAAGATGGAAAGCAAAACGGAACTGCTAGAAAATTTTATGAGAATGGAAATATTCAAATAAAAGGTTTTATGAAAGATGATCTTGCTGAAGGAAAATTTACATTTTTCTATGAAGAGGGAGGACGCAGTTCTATAAAAAACTTTAAAAATGGTATCTATAATGGTTATTATATGGAATTTTATCCTAATGGTGCTGTTAAAGTAAAAGGAAATTACGATAATGGTTTTAAAAATGGTCTGTTTTCTTTCTACAATAATGAAGGAAAAAAAATTCAGGAAGGACAGTATCTTAACGGTATAAGATATGGTGTTTGGAAAAACTTTGATGCTTCAGGAAAAGTTGTTTCCTCTGTTAATTATAAAGATAAAGGATATATAACTCCTGAAGATAGAATCTAGAATATAAAAATATTTATTAAATCTAAAAAAGCTGCCTAAGATATAAATCCTAGCAGCTTTTTTATTTTAATGGACAACTTCACTTCTTCTTTCCATAAGAATTGAATCTTGCCATCTGTCATGTTTATCTTTTGCTATTTTTTCCCTGTATCCTACAAGTCTGAATCCACAGCTTTCATGGAGTTTTCTGCTTGAAAGATTATTTGCTAAAATAACAGACTGAAGAGTCCAAATGTTATTTGCTTCAGAAACTTCTATAACCTTTTGAAGAAGTTTTTTTCCTATACCAAGAGATTTATAATCTTCGTGGACATAGATGCTAACTTCATTTACACCTGCATAATCTTCTCTTGCTGATGTAGCACTTAAAGTTACCCATCCTACAATCTTCCCTTCATATTCTGCAACAAGTCTTCCTATTTTTGATTTAGCCTTGTCCCAATATTCAAAGTCTGGAACATTTTTCATAAAAGTTGCTGTTCCACTGTCTATCCCCTGTTTATATATAGCCTGTACTTCTTCCCAATCTTCATCTCTCATTTCTCTTATTAAAACTTCACTCACTTTTCCTTCCTCCTAAGTTTTGTGTAAAATATTTTAAATATCTTAAGCCAAAATTTTTCGGATATCAGATATAAATTTTTATGCAAACTTAATAAATCTTTTAGAACGGCTTCTTGTATATAATATTTAGGAGCTTATCTATTAGAAAAAGTTTTTGCTTAATATTTCATATATATAATGATAATACAAATAAGAAGAAATTAAAAATATATATTATTTATAATATATCTATTAGTTTTTTTAATAGCTGATTTTTTGGTTTTTTCAAGTTTCTTATCTATAATTTTTTATCTTGTGAAAACTTCAATAACATTAAATATATGGTCTCTTATTCTTCTATAGTGATTTAAGATATCCATATAACTTGTACTGAACATAGCTGACGCTTCAACTTTTGCTGTATTTTCAAGGTGATATGTTCTTGTTTCTCTAAATTTATCTGTAATATGATTTGCAAGAGCAATTGCTTTTATAAACATTTCTCTGTCTTTTGTTTCATATGCTGTATTTACATTTTGGAAAAGTGTGCTTACAGCATTATTAAGATACATTAATTTTTTAATTTTTTCTTCACTTAAAACAATTTCATTGTCATGAAGTTTTCTAAGTGTTTTTGCAATTCTTACAAGATAGTCACTGATTGTTTCATATTCATCACAGATTTCAAGATTAAGTCTTGTTTCTTCCTTCATATTTTCATCTAAATCTTTATTTAAAATTTGGAAGTTTACATCTGTTATTTCTTGCTGATAAATATCAAGCTTATCTTCTATTTCTTGAAGTTTTCCAACCTGCTGTTCACTTATATCTTCTTTTTTTCCATATACTTCTTCTAAAGTAAATATCATTTCTTTTATATTTTGTCCCATATTAAGAACTTCTATTTTAGTCTGACCTACAACTACACTTGGTGTTCCTATCATCAGTTTATCAAGTTGTGTAACTTTTTCTGATGAACTGCTATCATCTTTTACAATAAAACATAAGAACTTAGCAAGATATCCTACAAAAGGCGTAAATAATATTACATTAATCACATTAAACATTGTATGTGCTGTTGCTATAGCCATAGTCATATTTACTGTAGGATCTGCAAAATTTTCTAAAAATTTAATATAAAATGGGAATATTGTAGTTGCCCATAAAACTCCTGTTATATTAATTATAGTATGAGCATAAGCTGCTCTTTTTGCATTTGCATTTGCATTTAATGTTGCAAGAATTGCTGTAACAGTAGTTCCTACATTTTCTCCTAAAACAAGTGCAACTGCTGTATTGTAATCAATAAGCCCTTGAAGAGCAAGAGTTATTGTAATACCTAAAGTTGCTGAAGATGACTGCACAATTCCTGTTATAAGTGCTCCTATACATGCTGTTTTTACTACACCAAAATATGTATCAGCATTAAACATATGGAACAGTCTTATAAATTCAGGCATACTTCTTACAGGTTTTAAACCATTACTCATAAGTTCAAGACCTAAGAATATCATTCCAAGTCCCATTACTGTAAGAGCTCTTGTTCTTGCTTTGTCTCCTTTTAAGAAAACATAAGCAATAGCTGCTGCTCCTGCAATAGGAAGTCCATATTTTCCTATATTTAAAACAAGAATCCAACCTGTTATTGTTGTACCAATATTTGCCCCTAATATTACCCCAAGTCCTTGCTTAAGTGTTAAAAGCGAAGCGTTTACAAACCCAATTGTCATTACAGTACTTACAGAAGATGACTGTACAAGCATTGTTACAAAAAGCCCCATAAGAACTGCTATTACTCTATTTGTTGTAAGCACTGCCAGTATTTTCTTTAATCTTTTTCCTGCAAGTTTCTGCATTCCCCCTGACATATTTTCCATTCCGTATAAAAATATCCCAAGTCCTCCAACGATTTTACATAAAATCTCTAAATACATTTTTCCTCCCTGAATTTTTTCTGAATATTAAATCCATGTAAAAAAATTTTAACAATTTTTTACACGACATTCAAATTTGTTTACAATATTTTTACATTGGAAATATATTATAGTACTTTTTCATAAGCAAGTCTTTCACTGCCATCTTCAACATATATAATTCCACAATATTCAAAACCATTTTTAAGGATTAGTCTCTGCATTGATTTGTTGTCTTGATGAGTATCTATTCTTATACTTTTTATTTCTTTTCCTCTGCACATTTTTTCTGCTTCTTTTACAAGAATACCTGAAAGTCCTTTTCCTTTAAGAGAACTTCTTACAGCTACCCTATGTATTACTGCATAAGGAGTATTTGTTTTCCAGCTTCCTTTCTCTATTATAAGATAATTTTTTTCTCCCCTGAATGAAATTGCACATGAAGCTATTATTTTTCCTTCTTCATCACATAAGACATAGTTTTCTCCCTCTTCTATATCTTTTAAAATACTTTCTTCATTTGGATAACCATTCTGCCACTGATCTATTCCATTATTTTTGAAATAATCTTTTGCTTCATTGATTATTTCCATTATGCTTTTCACATCTTTTTTTTCTGATTTTCTAAATAACATTATCTCTCCCTTAATTTAATAAATTATAAAATACAATATTGCTTTTTACTAAAAAAATCCCTGCATTGAAAAATAGTTCATTATTAATGTAATAAACAAAATTAATAGAACTATTTTTCATTAACAGGGTAAGTTTTTTTATTCAGGAACTATCATTACAATACAAGGAGCATTTCTCACTACATAACTAGTTACAGAACCAATCATACGAGTAAGCCCTTTTTTCGTTGATTTAGTCATTATAATGATATCTATGCTGTTCATTATAGCTCTTTTTACAATTTCGCTTCCTGGATCAATAAGCCCAAATTCACAAGTCAACTTATATCCCATAAGCTCTTTTACAGCAGGAGCTGTCATTCTCTGCATATCTTTTTCAGCTGCTATAAGGTCTTCTTCCATAATCATGTTCTTAACATCCTCTTTTATATACAAAAGAGTAATCTCAACTTCATCTTTATTATAAAGATTTTTCACAAGGTCTATTGAATGCATGCTTCTTTCTGTTCCGTCAAGCGGTATAAGTATTTTTTTCATAACAATCCTATCCTCCTTTGAGATGCAGCCACATAATAAATTTACTCTCGTAAATTCTTTACTTATTTTTCTATAGTTTTTTAAAATTTCCTTTTTTAGATTTAATTAAAAAGATATATTTTTTTCTTAAGATTAAGCTGTCCATTATCTTTCCATTCTTTTTGAATATCTGAAAGCTTTACTGAAAGAATTTCTTTTCCTGCATAATTAAATATTTTTACATTATCTTTATCTATAACTTTAAGAGCATTATCTCCAAAAAATGTTATGCTGTAATATTTTGCAGGTATTATTTCCCTTCCTTTTTTATCAAAAACACCTACTCCTTTTTCTGTTCTTAATATATAAATATTATCTTTTATTCCTATTACTTCCATATATTCAGGCATAACAACAACCTGTCCTTTTATATCTATTACTCCTTCTTTCCCGTCAATTCTGAAAATTGCTCTGTCTTTATAAAAAGGAGTTAGTTCTTTAAAAGCTGCAGGAACAACTATATTTTCCATTCTATCCATATATCCATAATTTTTTCCCTCTTTAAAAAGAATAAGGTCATCTTCTTCAAGGGAAAGCATCTGATATTTAGGCTCTATAATAACATCTCCCTCTTCATTTATAACACCCTCTCTGCCATTTCTATCCTGAATAACTGCCATTTGATTTGTAAAATCACTTACAACTTTATATCCAGAACCTATAAGTTTCATGTCATAACTTGTAAGATTTAAAAGAAAATCATCTTCTCCTTTTTTTACTATACTCATATGTGGGCAGAAAGATAAAACTCTGTCATATTTATCTGAAAGATCCAACTTTGCTTCAGTGAAATCATTATCGCTTCCTATTATGTGATACTTTCTGCTTTTTTCTGTAAGTCCTATATATGTTTTTCTGTTAATCTGATTAAGAGCTATAAATTTAGGAGAAAGTATTGTATTTCCAAAAGAATTTGCCACACCATAAAACATTCCTTTTTTTACAATATATTTTCCATATTTCGTCTCTGTAATTCCATCATATTCAAGAGGCAGAATAATATTATTTTTCCAATTCACTATCCCCCATTTTCCAGCTTTACATACTATGAAATTTTTAGCATATTTTACATATTTTACAAAATCATATTCAAGAGGAATTATAATATCCTGATGTTCATTTATAACTCCTGTTTTCTTTCCTCTTTTTACAATACTATGCCCATTTTCATTAAATTTTTCTATGCTGTCCCACACAGGATCTGCAGCTATAGTTGTATCTATTCTCATAAGTCCGTATTTTCCGTTTTTCTTTATTATAAAAACTCCATTTTCAAATTTTCCCACTTCTTCTATATCTTCAGGAATTTCTACATATGGATATTTTGGGTATATAGTTTCAGCTTTTTTAAAAACAAAAAATACTAAAACAACAAAAATAGCTGAAAATACTATTATTGTTTTCTTTCTCAATAAATCACCCCATTTTATCTTATTCTTATATTAAATTATACCTTAATTTTTTTATTTAATGAATAGATTTTATATAATTTTTTATGAATAAGATAAACACAGAAAATTATTTTTTATAAATTCCAACAGCTTTTTTTTCTTCAAATTTTTCTATTTCTTCTATACTGTATCCCATTTTTTTTAAAATTTCCTCAGTATGATATCCTAAAGGATAACCTGTTTCTTTATACTCTATAGGACATTCTGAAAGCTTTAAAGGTGTTCCCATCTGTTTTACTGTTTTTTCTTTTTCCCCTGCAACTTTTACATCATTTATAAGATTTCTCGCTTTTATATGTTCATCTTCAAGAAAAGCTTCTTTCAATGTAAGCACAGGTTCAACACATACATCTTGTCCTTTAAAAATTTCATTCCATTCTTTAAGATTTTTTTCTAAAATTCTTTTTCTTATCTTTTCCTTTAAAGAATTTACATTCTCAGGCATAACTGTTTCAGATATAAGTTCAGGAAGTTCTATACACTCACAAAAATTTTTCCAGAACTTAGGCTCAAGAGAACCTACACTTAAATATCTATGATCTTTTGTTTCATAAAAATCATATGCACTTCCACCATTAAGTCTTGTTTTCTCTCTTTCAGGTTCTGCACCATTTACTAAAAATGCTGCTCCTTCCATTGCATTAAAAGGAATAAGTCCATCAGCCATAGAAATATCTATATATTGCCCTTTTCCTGTTATCGTTCTATGATATACTGCTGAAAGAATACCTATTACAGAATAAAGAGAACCTGCACCTATATCAGCCATCTGCATATTTGTAAGAACTGGCCCTGTTTTTTCTCTTCCTGAATAATTCATATTACCACTTCTTGCAAGATAATTTATATCATGTCCTGCACTATCTCTCATAGGCCCTGTCTGTCCATAACCTGTAAGAGAGCAATATATCACTTTTGGATTCACTTTTTTAAGTTCCTCATAACTAAGCCCTAAACGCTCCATAACTCCAGGTCTGAACTGTTCAACTACAATGTCATATTCTTTTACCAGCTCTTTAACTATATCCACTGCTTCCTTTGTTTTTAGATTCAAAAAAATATTTTTTTTGTTTCTTCCAAGCCATGCCTGATTTGCAGAAAGATTTGTCCCTTCTATATAAGGAGGATAGTCTGCTACTATATCAGCTTTATCTGGTGAACTTATTTTTATAATATCTGCTCCTAAATCTCCAAGTATAAGTGTTGCAAAAGGCCCTGGAAGTAGTGTTGAAAAATCAAGTATTTTTAACCCTGTAAGTGCTCCCATTTTTTATCTCCTTTCAATATTTGCTGTTTTTTATTTATATCTTAACATAGTTTTATAAATTTATCATAGATATATAAATAAAAAATGAGACAAATGATTTTTCAGATAGAAATAAATTTATTTGCCTCATTAATTATATTGTTATACTAAAATATTATCTATATAGTCTCTTTTAAAAATATATTTATAATAATTTTTTTATATTATAAATATAAATTATAATAATTAATATTATTTTTTATTTTAATTTTATTAATTATTTTTATAGAAATATATATTATAATATCTTTTACATAGATAATATTTAAATTTAGCTATTAAGAATAATATAAAATTTACATATCTTTTAAAATTTATTTTTTATTTACTATACAAACAAAATCATTAGGAATATTAACTACTTCTTCTGTTCTAAATTTATCTTTAAAAATAGTTTTTAATATCATTTCACCTACTATTATTCTAAAATGACTTGTTTCATACCAATAATAATTATTTTTTGAAATGCTATTATTTGAACTAAAATCAAAAATCTCACTTTTTAAAGTTTTAAATATTTTTTCTTTTATTGCAATACATTCTTTTTCATTATTATTTATAAAAGCTGTACTATGAAGAGGATTAAAAATAAAAATTACTTTTATTCCATTCTTTATACACAAGTTTTCTATATCTTTCAAAGTTTCTATATTTTTATCTATATTGATAAAATTTTTATTTCCATAACTTGTTTCTAAAAAAATTTTTTTAGAAATGTGCTGTTCTACATTTTTTTCTATTTCTTTTTCTATAGAGATTGTTTTTTCTGTTATATTTGAACCTGTTTTATAAATATTACTATAATCATTTGAGTAATTTCTTTTTATAATTTCTTTTAATGTTAAAAAATTATAGCTGTTTAAAGGATTAATAAAAAGATAATTTTTTAATATTTCTTTATTTGATAGTTCTTGATAAGGAATTCTCATAGGTTGGCTAAAATGTTCTCTGTCATCTACTTTAAAAGATATATCATCTATTCCTATTATTATCATATTTATAGCTACATCGTTTTCTATAAAAGTATTTATTGTTTTTAACCATTCTTTTGGAAGTCCCTCTGAATAAGTCATATTATAAAATCTGTATCCTGATATTTTTTCTACTGGAATTACTCCTACTCTTGAAGAACCAAAAATAAAAGCATCATACTTATCTTTATTTTTTAAAATATATTTTGTTTTTAAATAATTCTTATTTGGTTCTAATATTTGTTTACTTATGTCTTTTTTAAATATACCATAAGGATCAATAACAAAATTAATACCTAATAAACATATTAACAAAATAAAAATTTTTAATAATATAAAATAGAATCTTTTTCTCATTTTATTTCCCTTCTAAAAATTAAAATATAAAAACACACTAATATTATTAAAAAGTAAAATAGATAAGGAAAATAAAAAAGCTATTTTCCACTCTATATATTGAGAAAAAATATTTTTATTATTTTCAAAACTATTTTTAAAGAAAAACGCAATTAACATTGAAGTTATTAAAACTATTATATTAGTTATTGTTCCCATATTACCACTGGCAAAAGTTCTGTAATCCAAAGTCATTTCTTTTATTTTTTCTAAATGTGTCATCATATAAATCAGACTTGAAATATCAACCATTCCTTTTAATACTTTAACTGCACTTTGTAAGTTTTCTGCTCTGAAAAACACCCAAAATATATTTACTAAATTTATCGTAATAAACCAGCCAATTAATTTAGGTAGTTTTCTTTCAGTATTTTTCCAAATTCTATGGATTAATATACATATTCCATGTAACATTCCCCAAATTACAAAGTTCCACCCTGCCCCATGCCATATTCCACTAGCTAGAAATACTATAAAAAGATTTCTTAAAGTTTTTAGTTCTCCTTTTCTATTTCCTCCTAGAGGGATATACAGATAATTTGTCATAAATCTTCCAAGAGTAATGTGCCATTTTCTCCAAAATTCCTGAATGTTAGTTGATTTGTATGGAGAATTAAAGTTAATTGGAAGAATAATATTAAACATCATTCCTATTCCCATTGCCATATCACAATACCCGCTGAAATCAAAGTAAAGTTGCAATGTATAAGATACTGATGTAAGCCATGCCTCTACAAAATTTAAACTTGCCATCATATCAAATCCTGCATTGGCAAAATGAGCTATTGTATCTGCTATTATTACCTTTTTTGCAAGTCCTATTGAGAACATATAAAGTCCCCTATTCATATTTTCCCAATTTACTTTTTTATTTTTTTCACTTTCAAATTGAGGAAGCATTTCTGCTGGAAGAACAATAGGTCCTGCAATCAGTTGTGGAAAAAATGTTACAAATAAACAATAACTTAAAAAATCATAATTAAGATTTTTTCTGTGATAACTATCTACTACATAAGAAAGTTGCTGGAATGTAAAAAATGATATTCCCAAAGGAAGCATAATATGCAATAGATTAAAATTAGTTTTAAAAATATAATTTATATTTTCTATAAAGAAATCATAATATTTAAAATATCCTAATGCTCCAAGATTAAATAATACTCCAAATATTAATAAAACTTTTCTTCTGATAACATTATTAGCTTTCATATTAAGTTCAGTACCAATAAAATAGTTTACAAGTATTGACACAATAATAAGTATCAGATATGATTTATTAAAATAGGAATAAAAATAAAGTGAAGCAATAACAAGCCAAGACTTTGCTAAGATATTCTTATTATATTTATTTAATAGAAAATATATTATCAAAGTTATTGGTAGAAACAAAAAAATAAATTCATACGAATTAAATAACAATTTTTCCTCCAAAGTATAAAAAATTATAATTATTTTTACAGTCTGAAAAATTAAAAATCAGACTGTTTTTTTATATAAAAAATTAATAGTATCACAAAAATTTATTATAATTTTCTCTTTAAAAATTAGTATAAAAACTTATAAGTTTTTATACTTAAATATTGCTTATATAGTGAAATATAAAAAATATTGACGACAGGGAAGAATTGATAAAAAAGAACCTATCTTTAATTTATTTGCCATCAAACTAAACTTCTTTTATAAACTTTTTTTTATAAACCTTAAAATTCTTATTGGAAAACTTAATATTCTTTTTATTCTTCTTTCCATTAGACTTGGAACTCTGAAATATTTATTTGACAATTCATTAAAACTTAATTTATCAAAGTCTTTATAGAACATATCTCTTTCTTTTGGTCTTGTACAACTTTTATAAAAAGACTGATTTCCTTTTATTCCTGTTTCAAGAGAAACCTCTTTAAAAAATATTTTATTTTTTATTTTGGAAAATATCTCTTCTCCTTTTTCGTTATTTGTAATTACAAGTGATACTCCGTTTTTGTTAAACAGTTCTTTAGGAACTCCCCAAAAATCAGCTAAAGTTATATCTGCTTCTCTTTTTTCTCCATTTTTTGTTCCTTTAAATTTACAAGCATAACATGGTTCATTAAGATAAATATCTTTCAAAAAACCGAAGAAAAATTTATCCATGTAATGGTAATTATTCTTTAATATATTAGTATAATATATTAAAGAAAAATTTATCCACCCAGTCCCCTTACTTCTGAAATCTACTTTTGTTACAGGATTTTTAAACTCTTCATCACAATATTTTTTATAAGATTTATATGAGGGCATTCCATGGCAAATTAAATCTACAGTTATTAAATTATCGCTTTTTACTATTTTATTTAAAGCTGCAATCTGACATGGTGTCCCTGAAAATAAAACCTTTTTATTATTTTTTAAGTCTTCAACTACATTTTTATATGAATTTCCCACAAAACTTGGAAGATATTTAGAACCTCTTAAATCTTTTAAATCTTCTTTTTTTTCTATTCTTTTATGCTTTACATTTCCATTTTCCCAAGAAGCGCCATAAATAATTCCATTTTTGTTTAAAATTTCAAGTGCCATTTCTGAGAAAATTCCACCTGAAGAACTGTTTAATAAAATTTCTTTACTGTTTGACCATGCTCCATAGACTTTTACATATTTATTATTATTCCTATTTTTTATTACAGGACACACTTTTTCACATTTCCCGCATTCAATACAATTTTCCAAAATATTTGGTTTATAAAATCCCTCTTCATCATATTTCATTTCTATTGCATTCACAGGGCAGATGTTATAACAGCCAAAACATCCTGTACATTGTTTATTTCCTATAATATTTATTGCTGTTTTTTTCATTAATCCTCCAATGCTTTTTTCAAAAAATCCATTGAGTATTTTCTGTGAACTTCCAATTTTTTATCAACTTCGTTATAGTCTATTTCTTTATCTAAAATTTTACTTTTTACTACATCTTTAATATCTGTAAAAAATCTATCTTGCAAACCTACTCTATTTAAAAGAGTTTCAAGTCTTGCAACTCCTCTTGCTTTATTTGCCACAACAACAAATTTTTTATGAAATATTAAAGAAAATACCGTACAGTGAAAAGAGTCTGTTATTATAAATTCAGCATCTTTTAAATATGTAAGCCACTGAGAAACTTTATTATAAAAAGTTATATCTCTTCCTAAAATTTTAAATGATTTCCCTTTAATATAATTAATATTTGCTTTCAAATAATCTGCTATATTTTGGCTCTCTCTTTTTAATTCTGCTGTATCATCTAAAAGCATATGAGCAATATATTTTTTCTTTAAATGACTTTTATCCTGCCAATCATCTAAAATTAGCTGGTAATCTTCTCTTGAAATCATAAGAGTTGGATCAAGAACACAAACTACATTATCTATTCCAAAAGTATTTTTACAAATATCTATTCCACTTTCTTCACGAACTGAAATATGATCAAATCTTTTAATTAATGGTTTAATTTCTTCTGTTAATTCAGGAGTTCCTTCCCAATAATCAACTCCAAAACTTGCAGCATAAGCTATTTTCTTTTTATTATCATTTACAAAATCAAAAAAATAATGTAATGATTTTTTTTCAAACCATATGGGACGCCAAACTTGATCACTACCTACTACAAAAATATCAAATTTATTATTTAATTTATTAAACTCTTTTATATCTTTTATTTTCTCTGTTAAATTTAAAAATTTATTATTATATTCTCTAAAATTTCTTGTTGTAAAAAAAGTTAATAATCTCCCTTTTAAATTTAAATTAGTTGGATTAAAATCAATTATTTTTATATTTTCAGTTTTTAAAATTTTATTTAATAATTTTCTACAAGCATAAGATTGTAAACTAGCTCCAAAATTTTGATTACTTGCCCATTGAAATGTTAATATCCCTATTCTCATTTTCATATTATACATAGAAAACTATATATACCTCCCTATAAGTCAATTTTTTTATTTTCTAGCAATACTAAAATACTTAAAACAATAAATAAAGATGCTATTGAACTTCTTAATACATTAAACATTGAAAAATAAAAGTCATTTGTTGTTATTGATAAAAAAATGAATAATGGATATTTTTTATAAAAAACTTTTTATAAAAGATATTAAGTATTTTATAATATAAAATTATTTGTATCATAGCTACTGTTATGAACATAACTCTTTCATTGTCAAAAAATTTTTTTAAATGCAATATTAAGATTTTAAAAAGAGGACCTCTTGAATAATTAAAATTTATTTTTTGATTAAATATTTCTATATAACTATAGTAATCTGTTCCTATCCCATTTTGAAAAGCTAATATTAAAAAAATAGGAAAGATTTCTAAAAAAACTATTATTTTTTTATTTGATATTTTTTTAAAAATAGGATATGTAAAAAGTATATAAAGTAATATTAAATATAATATGTTTTATCCTCTTTCTTTTTTAGGGAACTACTTATTTTTTTCAAAAGGAAATATAATTTGAGTTTTCTAATAAAAAAACTAAATTTTTTATAATAAAAAATTATAATTTTTCCTTTTAAATTTATAAATTTCATATTTTCAAACATTTTTCCATAAATATTTATATACTTTTTAACATCTTCTTTTGAAACTTGATTAGGATTTAGCAAACTAAAAAAAACATTTTTAATTCCTGAATAATAAAAATTTTGAAAAAATATTTCATTACATATTTATCTTTTAGAAAATTATTCTTTTCTAAATAATTATAAATTTCTAAAAAACTAATTTTACTGTCTAATTTTTTATCTAAATTGTAAATAGAATTATTTCCATGTAAAATATAATTATATAATGGTCGTTGTACTATTGAAATCTTTTTTGTTAAAACTAGATTTTTAAAAGAAAAAACTAAATCTTCACAATAATGTGTTTTTAAAGGAAATTCTATTTGATTATTTTTTAATAAAGATTTCTTAAATAATTTATTCCATACATATGATGGTTTATTTCTTATATCTAAATATTCATATTTGTTTTGTGGTATAAATAAGTTTTTTTTATCTGAAAAAATATATTTAAAACCACATATAACTATATCTGATTTTTCTTTTAATACTTTATTATACATCTTCTCATACATTTCTTTTTCTATATAATCATCACTATCTACAAAAGCAACATACTCTCCCTGTGCCAATTGTATTCCTAAGTTTCTTGTTGCACTACAACCTATATTTTTATTATTTATGTATTTTATTTTTTCAGGATATTTTTCTACATATTCCAAACAGATATTATGTGAATTGTCTGTTGAACCGTCATTTATTAAAATTATTTCAATTTCTTGCAATGTCTGGTTTACAATACTTTCTATACATTTTCTTAAAAATTTTTCTGTATTGTAAATTGGAACAATTACACTTACTTTTATTTCACTCATAAAAAAATCTCCTACAAATCCCATTTAAAAACTGTCTTAAATGGATTACTTAAATCCTTTCTAAATATTTTATGGATATCTTCTATCGTTTTTAGTTCTTCTTTCTCTTGAATTATCATTTTTAATCTCATTTGAAATTTTTCATCTTGCATTAGTTCCACTGCTTTTTCAAAATCTCTATATCCTGAACGGCTACATCCAACAAAAGTAAGTCCTTTTTCTAATACATCTCTTGTATTTATAGGAACTTTATTTTCACTTACTCCCATTAATATTACAGAACCTTGAGGCTTTATATATCTTATTATGTCATCTATTGCATAACTGCTTCCCTCTCCTCCTGCACATTCAAAAGCATGGTCTATTTTATAATTTTCAGGAATGTTATCTACTAAAATAGTTTCATCTGCAAAAGAGAAAAGAGAAAGTTTTTCAGGATTTTTTCCAAAAATTATTATCTTAGAATTTGGAAATTCTTTTTTTAAAATATTAGAAACTACAAAAGCTAAACTTCCATCTCCCCATATTCCTATTTTTTCTTTATTAGAATGAGATATTTTTTTAAACCTTTCCAGAGCATGAGTTCCTACACTTACAAATTCTGTTATCGCTGCTGTTTCAAGAGGAATATTTTCAAATGGAACTAATCTGTCTTGCGGAATATTTATATATTCCCTCATAAATCCATCATAACCGCTTGATAAAAATTTTGCTCCCTCTCCATAATTTTCATAAATTTCTTCATTAAAATTTCCCGGAACATTTGGAATTAAAACAACTTTCTGCCCTTTTTTAAATTTTTTAGATTTATCAAAAACAACCTCCCCGCAACATTCATGTATAAGAGCCATTGGAAGTTTCTTACTCAAGATTTTTTTATCTCTATTTCCTGTATAATATCTTTGGTCTGCATGACATATTGCCATATACAGTGGTTTTACTATCACATCACTATCAAAATTTATATTTTCATATTTTATTGAAATTACTCTCGGACTGACTAACTGATATACATAATTAATCAATTAAGTTTCCCCCTATCATAGCCTGAGCTATTTTATAATCACTTGGAGTTGTTATTTTAAGATTTGATATTTCACCATTTACAAGATACACAGGATAATTTTTTACAACACAAATCTTACAGGCATCTGTTAATATTTTCTTTTCATCTTCAGAAAGTTCATTATAAAGTTTTTTCAAAATAGAAATTTTAAAACTTTGTGGAGTTTGTCCTTGATACATAAATTCTCTGTTTGGAATTTCAGAAATAATTTCTTTATTATTTGAAACAACTATTGTATCAATAGCAGGAACAACAGTATCACAAGCTCCATATTTTTTTGCAAATTCTATATTTTCATTTAATATTCTTGATGTTACAAAAGGTCTTACTGCATCATGAGTTACTATTATATTATTTTCATTTTCTCCAAACTTCTTTTCTATATCATTTACAATATTCATAATAGTTTCATTTCTGTCTTTTCCCCCTGAAACTAAAACTATTCTTTTTTTATTGTCTTCATCAAAAATATATTTATTGATTAAATCTTCCATATATAAAATCCAGTCTTTATGAATTCCTATATATATATAATCAAATTTTTGACATAATAACATTTTTTGTAATGTATGAATAATTATTGGTTTATCTCCCAATAATAGAAATTGTTTTGGCATATCAGTAATATTCATTCTTGAGCCAATACCACCTGCTAAAATTGCTCCAAATATCATTTTTCTTCCTCCCACAATCCAATTTCTTTTAAAACTCTTTCTGTAGAATTTCCATCAAAAGGATTAAAGAAATATCTTGCAAATTTTTCTATTCTTTCTAAATCCCAATCTTTATTTATAATTGAATTTATTACTTCTTCTGTTGTATAGTTTATTTTATTCGGAATAAATTCATAATAGTTATAATAAAATCCTCTGTCTTTAATATATTCTTCAACATCATAAGAATAAAATAAAATTGGTTTCTTCATAATTGAAAATTCAAATATTATTGATGAATAATCACTTATT
Organism: Fusobacterium perfoetens; assembly: GCF_021531595.1. Lineage (NCBI taxonomy): Bacteria > Fusobacteriati > Fusobacteriota > Fusobacteriia > Fusobacteriales > Fusobacteriaceae > Fusobacterium > Fusobacterium perfoetens. Next base: position 99,779 of record NZ_JADYUD010000005.1, on the reverse strand, counting down.
AAAATATCTGATACAATTAATAAATCTGAAACCTGTTCATATTTACTAAAATCATATGAAAAAATATTATCCACTGAAATATCATCTTTTTTAATGTTTGGGTGTAGTCTTAAAAATAAAACATACCCTAATTTTTCCAACTTTTCTTTCATTAATTCAATATCTAATTTTAATTTAAAATCACCTTTGTCGTTATCCCTAAAAGTAGGAGCATACATTATTATTTTTTTGTTTTTTAATTCAGGATATTCATTAAAAAATCTTTCTTTCACTTTTAATTTTTCATCTTCTTTAAAAAATATATCTGCTCTTGGCATTCCTAAATTCTTAACTTTTAATTTATCTATTTGGAATGCCTCGGTGTAAACATCTATCACTTTATCAGAAGAAACACTTAAAATATCTATTACTTTATTTTTTTTTATATGGTAATCTTTTTTTTCTAGTTCTATACTATAACCAAACTTTTTAAATGCACCTGCTCCATGCCATAATTGAATATTAAGTTGAGAATATCTTTTGGGTAAAAAATTAAAAAAACCTTCATTTGCAATTAAATATTTAGCTGTAGCTATATGAAAAAGTCCCCTCAAATCAAAAAATGAATAATGTTTTAAATTTGGATATTTTACATTACTTTTATAAAATTCTACTAAAATAAAAGAATATTCTTTATAGTTTTGCAATTTTTTAAAAACTGCTCCACAATTTCCAGACATTTTTTCTCTAGTTCCTTCTATAAAGACTATTTTTTTATTATTTAGTTTATTTAAAGTAAAAAACATAAATAATGTTTTAAATATAAATTTAATTATATTTCTTATCATTATTTCTCTCCTAATATTTTTTTTATTTTTTCAAAAATTATTTTATAGCTTTTTTTTCTGTCAAATTTTTCTTCAGCAAATTTCTTACAATTTTTAGAGTATTCTTCTAATCTTTCTTTATCTTTTAGTATTTCTAAAATTTTTTCCTTTAGCGATTCAGAATTTTCAGGAATATAATTTAAACCCAATTTTCTATTTTCTATAAGATTTAAAACTTCTTTTGATTGACAACAATTTAATATTGGTAACCCTGCTGAAACATAATCTCCAAATTTATTTGTTATTGTTTGCAAAGCTTTTCCTCTAATAGCATTTAATGCTATATCACTATTTTTTAAATAATCTATCATATCTTCATAAGGTAACATTCCCTTAAAAAATATTGTTTTATCTAATAATCCCAATTCCTCTGCTTTATCTTTTAATTTTAAAAATTCTGGTCCATCTCCTAAAATATATAATTTTATATTCTTATTTTCTTTTAACATGTCAAAAGCCAAAATTGCTGTCATAATATCATAACTATGACTTAATGTTCCTATATAAGTTATCCAAATTTCATCATTTATTTTTTTAAATTTTACATTATCAAATTTATTTCCTTCTGCCCCTATATATACAGGTATAAATTCTTTTGCTTTGCTATTTTTTACTCTTCCTCTTTCTACATATGTTTTCGATACTCCTATCATCAAATCAGCCATCCTATATATTGCATTAGCATATAATGTAAATGGATACATCAATATCTTTACAATATAATTATCTGTATTTATTCCTGCTGATATAGATTCAGGCCAAGTATCTTGTATGTCTAAAACAAAAGGAATATTATTTTTTTCAGCATATTTTCCCATAAAAAATGCTGATGTCATCATAGGATATGCACAATAAATCAAATCTGGTTTTTCCATTTTTTTAATTTTTTTCTTTAAATTTAAAGCAAAAGTTATATGCGAAATTGCTCTTTTTACTGAAATATTTTTCTTATAACCAGTTTCGTGTATTAAATGAACATTATAAGAATATTTATTTTCTACACTTTTATCACAAAATTCTTTTTTTATATGGATAAAATCAGAGGTAAATAAATGAATTTCATAATTTTTACTTAACTCATTTGCAATATATTGAAATCTATTTCTATTTTTTATATTTTCTATCTCTGTAAATGGGGCCATTACCCAAATTTTTTTCAATTCTTTCACCCCTTTAATTTTTCTTTACTATTCTTGCAGGATTTCCTACAACTGTAACATTATTTTCTATATCTCTTATTACAACTGTTCCTGCTCCTACTATTACATTTTCTCCTATTGTTATTCCTTGAATAACTTTGGTTCCTGTTCCTATTGTTGTATATTTTTTTGTTATTGTATTTCCTGAAAGATTTACACTTGGAAGTATAGTTGCATAATCTTCAATAATTGAATCATGTCCCACTGTACAGTCGAGGTTTATTATTACATGATTTCCTATTTCAATATTCACTGTAATAATTGTTCCTGCACAAATAATCGTTCCTTCTCCTATTTTTACTTTTTCAGATATAATTACTGATGGATCTATTAAAGTGGCAAAATGTACATTTGAGTAATCTTTTAATTTTTCAGTAATTTTTTCTTTTATCTTTGCTGAGCCAATAGAAATAACTACATAAACATCTTCACTTAAATTTTTAAGATATTCACAACCACCTAATACTTTGTAGTCATTTTCTATCTTCCCATGTAAAGATTTATTGTCATCAATAAATCCTTGAATATCCCATATTTTTTCTTTTTCATTTATACGATTTATAAGCCATAATACTTCTCTGCCAAATCCACCTGCTCCAATAATATATAATTTTTTCATGCTGCAAACCTCTTTACAGCATTTTTCTTGACTTCTAAATATAATATTTTACTAGGGTTTACCCCCCCCCATTCATTTTTTCTATTTTCATTTCAAGCCTTTCTGCAGGTATTCCTACATATGTTCCTGCCTCATTTATATTTTTTACTACTACTCCACCTGCACCTATCAGACAGTTATCACAAACAAAAACATTATTTTTTACAGCTGCTGAAATTCCAATCCAACTGCATTCTCCTATTGTTACTGTTCCTCCTGTTTTTGCATTAACTGATATATGAGTATAATCTCCTACCCTGTTATCATGCTCTACTATGCAGGAAGTAAAATACAATGCTTTCCTATTTTTGAATAAGAATTTATCACAGCATTAGCCATTACAACCGTTCCTTTTTCTATTTTCACTTCATTTCCTATTACTGCCATAGGATGAATTGCTGTATAGTAATTTAATTCTGAATATTTCTCTGCTATCTTTTTTCTTACCAAGTTATTTCCAACAGCGATAATATATTCATAATTTTTATTTTTAAATTCTTTTATTAAATTTGTATTTCCTAAAACAGGAATATTAAATATTTTTTTGTATTCTAAATCTTGAAAATTATCATCTAAAAAACCAATAATACTAAGTTCTTCTTTTAAAATTTCTTTTCTTTTTAAAATAATATCAGCAACTACTTTTGCATGTCCTCCAGCACCAATAATTACAATATTTTTCACTTTATTTCACCTGTAAATTTTTCCATAGTTGCATTTCCTTCTTGTGATATGCCTTCTTTAACAACTATTTTCTTTATTGTTAAAAAAACTATTTTCATATCTAAAAGGAAATTTAATTTATCTACATATTCAATATCATATTTAAATTTTTCTTCCCATGATATTGCATTTCTTCCATTTACTTGTGCCCAACCTGTTATTCCTGGTCTTACTTCATGTCTTCTTTTTTGTTCATCATTGTATCTTTCAAGATATTCAACTAAAAGTGGTCTAGGACCTATAAGGCTCATATCTCCTTTTAACACATTTATAAATTCAAGTATTTCATCTAAGCTTGTTGCTCTTAAAAGTTTTCCAAATTTTGGAAGCCTTTCTACATCAGAAAGTAGTTTTCCATCTTTATCTTTTGCATCAGTCATACTTCTAAACTTATACATTGTAAATATTTTCCCATTTAATCCTGGTCTTTGTTGTTTAAAAATAACAGGAGAACCTAGTTTTCTTTTTACTAATATTGCTACTACAATGTATAGCCACCAAAAACATAGAATAAATCCTAAAGAACAGATAACATCTAAAATTCTTTTAAAATATTTTCTATACATTTTTATTCCTCAAAACACTTTCTTATTATTTCTATTACAATATCTTGCTCTTCTGGTGTCATTTTATTATCGCTTGGAAGGCATAATCCTCTTTCAAATATATCCATTCCAATATCAAGTGGTCTTCCATCTTTTCCTAACATTCCACCAGAGATATAAGCATTAGTTTTTGCTCTTCCGCTTCCTTCTCTTGTTACAAATCCATTCATTCTATAGATTGGCTGCATATGCATTGGTTTCCAAATCGGTCTTCCTTCAGCATTATATTTTGCAAGAGTTTCCAGTATCTCTGTAGGACATGATTTTCCTTTTTCAGAAATATATAATGCTTCATTTTCTCCACGAACTTGTTTACACATTGCATCTTTATCAATTATCATGCAACTAAGCCAAAAGTTAGGAACTGAATTTATTTCATCAAAAGGATTCATTTTAACAGGAAGTCCTTTAAATCCCTCTTTATATCTTTCATAAATAACTTTTTTCTGCGCTATATGCTCATCAAGATGTGGAAACTGTCCTCTTACAACTCCTGCGATAACATTACTCATTCTATAGTTGTAACCAATCTCTTCATGTTGATACCATGGGGCATTTTCTCTCGCTTGAGTTGACCATTTTCTCACTTTTTCAGCAGCTTCTTTACTGTTTGTAAGAAGCATCCCTCCTGATGAACCTGTTATTATCTTATTTCCATTAAAAGAAATTACATTATAATTTCCAAAAGTTCCTGTTTCTTTTCCTTTGTATGTTGCTCCTAAAGATTCTGCAGCATCTTCAATCAAAGTTGCTCCATGTTTATCACAGATATTTTTAATCTCATCTATTTTTCCTGGAGTTCCATATAAATGAGCGACTACTACAACTTTTATTTCTGGATATAATTCAAATGCTTTTTCTAAAGCAACTGGATCCATATTCCAAGTATCGTATTCTGTATCAATAAATACAGGAATTCCACCTTCGTATACAACAGGGTTTACTGTTGCACAAAATGTCATATCAGAGCAAAATACTTTATCACCTGGTTTAACTCCTGCAAGTTTTACTGCTAAATGTAAAGCTGCTGTTCCTGCAGAAAGAGCCACTGCATATTTACAACCTATTTTTTCACAAGCTAATCTCTCTACTTCATTAATATTTTCTCCAACAGTAGACATCCAATTCGTTTCATAGGCTTCTGTAATATATTTAAGTTCTTCTCCGTGCATAGTAGGAGTGCTAAGCCACACTTTTTTTTCAAAAGGTTTTATCATTTTTATCCCCCTTACAAATTTAAAATTATTAATTACTTTATAATTTTTTTAATTTCATTCATCTTAAAATTCCTTTTTACAAATTTATTTTCTAAGATTTTAAATACTTTAACTTTTGTCTTTTTATTTAATTTTATTAAATCTTAATTAACTTTTAAAGATTTTAAATTTTTTCTAAAATCTCTATTAGTTAAAAATATAATAAATGTAATTATAAAAGTTAAACTTCCTACTATTATTCCTTGTGTTACCCACTCAAAGCAAGAACTAACACTTTTTAAAGAAATAAATTTAAATACAAAGTTACAACTCCATAATGAAAAAATCACTAAAACTAAGTAATTTCCATAAATTCTTATATAATCTTTTATTCCCTTGTTAAAGCATCTTTTAAATACTAAAATTGGTTTATAAGTTAATACTACAATTACATTTGAAGCTATAGTACCTATTATAATTCCATCTAATCCTAGTTTTAATCCCAATACTATTGATACTGTTAAATTTATAACACTTTCTAAAATTGGAGATTTTATATCATCAAAAAAACCTGCTCCTGATTTAAAAATTTCTAAATTTCCTCTAAATAAACTTATCAATAAATTAATGCATATTAATTTTAAAGTAAATTTATTTAAAATTAAATCACTTCCAATCCATAGTTCAACAAATGAATCCATTAATATAAAAGTACAGTAAGCAAAAATTACAGCAATAAAAGAAAATAAAATATTATATTTCTTAAAGCAAATATAAACTTCTTGTTTTGTATGTTCAGCTATGTATTTTCCTATTTTAGGAGATAATACATTTAAAAATATATTTGTTATTGTTGATAGAACTTGGCATACCATCTGATAACTTGCGTATATTCCAACTATTTTCAAATTTACAAATTTTGAAATAAGAATTAAGTCTGTATTAAATACTATTAACTTACCAATCTTATGCCAAAATAAATTTTTTATATCATTTTTTATTCCTTCATATTTTTCTTTTACCTTACTTATATAAGAATATTTTTTTCTATAATGTCTTCTAAAAAACATCCATTGAGTTAATCTATATAAAATCATTAATAAAATATAAATAAAAAATGAGTGGAATCTTATTATACAAAAAATTTGTATAACTCTTAAAACAAATTCACTTATGCCTTGAAGGGTTCTTACATATAAAAACTCTTGATTTGCAGTAAATAAAATTATATATTTTATAAAAAAATAACTTAAAACCGTATTTAATACATATAATATCCAATAAAAATAGATTTTATTTGAAAATTCTGATATCTCTATAAAAAAAGGAATGGCTGGTATACATAAAACTCCTAGCCCAAATAATAAAATTCCTATTTTATTATATATATTTTCTATAGTATTTACAATTATACTTGCCTGCTTATAATTTTTTTCTGCTAATGGTTTATATAATGCAAAAGCTGAAGCTGAGCCAAGTCCCAATTCAACAATATTAAGATAAGCCAATAACTGAGAAAATAACTTCATCATTCCTAAAGTTTCTATTCCCATATAATAAATAAAATATCTATTTTGAACAAATCCCATTAGGCTTAAAGTTATTGTAAATATAAAATTTAATATTATTTCTTTTTTCATTTATATTTAACCTATCCCTTAAAAGATTATTTTTATGTTATTAATTTTAATTTAGAATAAACTTTTTTAATTCTATTTCTCCCTCAATTTATTCATATTTAACTTCTTTATAAGACACAACAAGTTGTTTCATAACTTTTTTAATCTCATCAATATTTGGATTTTTTATACATTCTTCCAATTTGTCAAAGTATTCAGTTATATCAACTACACCGTCTTCTATTTTTGTAATAAATATTTTTTTATTCTCTGTCTTTATTGCAGAATTTACATCATAAAGAAGCTCTTCAAAAAGTTTTTCTCCAGGTCTAAGTCCTACAATGTCAATTCCTACATTTGCATTAGAAAGTTTTATCATACTCATTGCAAGATCATAAATTTTTACTGGTTTTCCCATATCTAGAATAAATATCTCTCCACCTTTTCCAATTGCTCCAGCTTCTATTACAAGCTGAGCTGCTTCAGGAATAGTCATAAAATATCTTGTTATGTCTTTATGAGTTACTGTAAGATTTTTTCCCTCTGAAATAAGTTTTTTAAATATTGGAATAACTGAACCATTACTTCCTAAAACATTTCCAAATCTTACTGCCATAAATTTTGTATTTTTAGAAACTTTATTCATATGTTCTATTACAAGTTCACAGGCTCTTTTACTTGCTCCCATAAGATTTGTAGGATTAACAGCCTTATCTGTAGAGATAAGAACCATTCTTTCTACACCATATTTATCTGCACACTCTGCAACTTTCTTAGTTCCAAATATATTATTTTTTATAGCTTCTTCTGGGTTATGCTCCATAAGAGGTACATGTTTATGAGCTGCTGCATGGAACACTACATTTGGTTTGTATTTATTAAAAAGAAATTCAAGTTTATCTTTTTCCCTTATATTACATATTTCAGAAACTAAATCTAAATTTGGATATTTTCTTTTAAGTTCCAATGCTAAAAAATATGTATCATTTTCATTTACATCAAGAGTTACAAGTTTTTTAGGATTAAACTTTGCTATCTGTCTTGCAAGTTCAGATCCAATACTTCCAGCTCCTCCTGTAACAAAAATAATTTTTCCTTCAATAAGTCCTCTTATGCTTCCATCGTTTATTACAATCTCATCTCTTCCAAGTAAATCTTCAATTCTTACATCTCTTATTTGTGAAGCAAGAGATTCATTATCTAAAATTTCTGATATAGTTGGAACTGTTTTTATTTTTACTCCATCAAGTTTTTGAACTCTTTCAACAATTTTTCTTATTTCAAGGCTATGAATAGATGGAAGAGCAAGTAAGATATCCTCTATCTTTTCATTTTTTACTATCATTTCAAGACTATCTTTATTTCCTAAGACTTTAATATTATATATTTCACTTCCTATTTTCTTTTCATCATCATCTATAAATCCAATAAGTTCATACGGAAAATATGGATTAGTCATAGATTCTCTTGCAAGAATTGCACCTGCTTCTCCTGCACCATAAATTAAAGTTCTCTTTATATCTTTTGTATTCTTATGAGGTCTTCCATAATATCTTTTAAGTCTGAAAATATATCTTCCAAAAAGCTGCATAGATATTGAAAGAATTATAGTCATCATAAGTGTTGTATCTGGAAAACTATGAACATTACTTATATACATAAAAATAGCAAAAATAATGGCTGTTGCAGTATTTAAAACTAAAATATTTAAAACATCAAGAATATTTGTATAACTCCAGCTTTTTTCACTCATATTTTTATATACATATCCAACAAGAAAAATTCCAAGATATGTTATAATATATTCTATTTTTATATATTCATCCCATACAAAAGAAAACTTAAGAATAAAGGCTAAAATAATTCCAATAATAACACTTAAAGAATCTATAAGGAACTTAATTAAATTTCTCTCATTAAGAAACTTTGGTGCATATCTGTTATTTTTCCCATAAGATAATTTTTTTAATATTCTATATATAATCATTTGAAAAACAGAAAAAACTAAAAATACTGTAAAAATAGAAATATTTTTATAGAAAAAAATAAATATCATAAAGATAATGATATTTATAAAAATAGGATTTTGTTTAGATTTTTTATTAAACTGTAAATTATCAGTGGAATAGTAAAAAAAAGTAAGAACAGCAAAAAGACCATACACAGCTGTATTAACACTAAACCCCATAATTTTAAACATTATTTGATAAACAATAAAAAGTAAAGCTATATAAATAAATGCAAGTTTATCCATTGACTTCTCCCTTAAAGTTTTTTTATTTTTCTTATAACTTTTAAATAAATTAAAAATTCTTTTATAAGTATATTGATTTTTTCATTTTATTATACCATATTTTTATAAATTTTTATTGTTTTTATATTTTTTATTTTTTTCTACCAAAAATATATCATATATAATTCTTTCATCTTTTATTTTTAATAATACAACTGCAATAAAAAATCACCTTATAAAAACTAAACAAAATTTTAGTTTTAAAGATGATTTAATTATTTCTGTTATACTTATAAAAATCTATAAAAAACTTAAATGCAAAATATAGCATATAAAGGAACACTCTTTATTCCATTTTCAAATCCAAAATTCTTGCTTGAAACCTTTATAGCATATTCTGGCTTATATTTCTTTATATAGTTTTCAAGGCTTTTTGCTCTTGTGTTATCTGCTGATTTAACTTCCACAGGAATTATTTTTCCCTCTCTCATTATTATAAAGTCAACCTCTGATGTCCCTTTTGGAGCTTTCCAATAGTATTGAGTATACCCGTTAATATTTAGATGAACATTAACATAATTCTCTGTCATACCACCTTTGAAATCATTAAGTTCTTTAGAAAGATACAAAATATCTTCAGGAACTATTTCTTTCTTAGCGCATAAAAGACCTATATCTGATACATAAATCTTAAATGAATCTACATTCTTATAATTTTCTAAAGGCTTTTGTATATCTTCAAGACCATATATTTTAGAAGTTATTCCAGAAAGAGTAAGCCATTCTATTGCATTTTCAAATTCAGAAGCTCTTCCTCCTGTTTTAACCAATTTATATTGAAATCTTGTGTTCACTTTAGAAAGTTGAACTGTAATGTTATCATAAACAAGTCTTGTTTTTTTAATTTCATTTATTACATTGTATTTACTCATATCGTTAAGATAGCTCAGTAAAATCATATCCTGCGTGTGTCTTATTAAAGTATAGTTCCCTGTTTCTCTGAATTTACTAACACATTCAGGCATTCCACCAACAACTAAATATTTTCTATAATATTCCATTGCAACATCATGTAAAACTGACGGCATAGAGGTATTTTCTTCAAAAGATTTTTTTATAGCTGCTATAAGTTCATCTTCTCCCATTGCCATTAAGAACTCTTCCATATCCATAGGATATAAAGTTTTCATATCAACTTTACCTACAGGAAAAGAAAACTGCTGTCTGTTTACTGCTATTCCTAATAAACTCCCTGCAACTACTATATGATATTCAGGAGCTTGCTCACAAAAATATTTAAGTGAAGTCAAAGCTCTTTCACAAAGTTGTATTTCATCAAAGAATATAAGAGTTTTTTCTTTTATAATAGTTTGATTAGAAAGCCTTGAAAGAATTGGAATCAAGTAATCAGGGTTTATGTTTTCTTCAAAGGTTTCTTTCAACCTTGTATCTGTCTCAAAGTTAAAATATGCCACATTTTCATATTCTTGCTTTCCAAAAGTAAGAACAGAATGAGTTTTGCCCACTTGTCTTGCACCTTGTAAAATAAGAGGCTTTCTATATGGACTTTCTTTCCATTCTTTTAAGTATCTAAAAATTTTTCTATACATGAAAACAACTCCTTTTTTATTTCTATTATATCTTTTTTGGAATAAAATGTAAATTACATATATTAATAAACATTATTTTTTGATAAAATAGTACCTATTTATACATAATTAGTAAAAAAGATAGTTATTCCTTAATATATAAAAAAAGCCACACCTATCACTTGAATATCCTCAAGAAAGGTGTGGTATTTTATTATTATATAGACATTTTTATAATAATTCTTACACAAATATAACTAAAAATGGTGGAGCTGACGGGAATCGAACCCGTGTCCAAAACATAAAGCACCATAAGCTTCTACAAGCTTAGTCTGCGATTAATCTCATACTACCCAACTGCACAGACACAGACAGATAATACCAGTCTTTTTAATTTCCTCAAAACATCAAGACTCTGCTCTGAGTAATCCGTAAATTTGGTTATACCCCTTGGAATTCTCTTAACGGCCTTGAGAAAACCGGAGCAGCTGACTTTATTAAGCAGCTAAAGCGTATTCGTTGTTTCCATCTAAAACGATGAGTTGACCTCTCACAGCGGTCACCCTGACCTGCTGCCTATGACCTTCATGCCCTGTCGAAACCTTTGCAGCCCCAATATTCAATTTTTTATTGCATTATATTATAACACTTCTTTTTTATTTAATCAATATTTTATCTTACTTTCAGCATTCTGTCCATATCTCTCTTCTGGTCTTTTTTAGCAATACTTTCTCTTTTATCATATGTTTTCTTACCTCTTCCCAGAGCTATATCAACTTTTACATATCCTTTTGAAAGATGAACATTAAGAGGAACTATTGTATATCCCTTCTGAGTTACTTTTTCATGGAATTTTTTAATTTCTTTTTTATTAAGAAGAAGTTTTCTTACTCTTTTTTCTTCAGGATTATATACACTTCCATATTCCCAAGGAACTATTGACATTCCCATAATAAAAACTTCCCCATTTATTATTCTTACAAAAGCTTCTTTTATACTTACTTTTCCTGCCTTTGCAGATTTTACTTCGCTCCCTACAAGTTCAATCCCTGCTTCCAGTGTATCTTCTACAAAGTAATCAAAATATGCTTTTTTATTATTTGCTAATATCATGCTTCCTCCATATATATCTTAAAAAGCTTGTTCATTTTCTTTGTACAAACAAAGAAAACGAACCAAAAGAAAATTGCTCTGCTACTAAAAAAATTTCTATTTATTTTGCTCGTTTCATTAAAAATGATAAACTCGGGCTTTGCCCTCAAACATATCATTTTTTAACATTCAACTCACTGCATAAATTACGAAATTTTTTTCAATGCAGGAAAATTATATTTATAATAAAGAGGCTTTGGGAAAGAATTATATTAATGTAAAAAATAAAATTTTATTTTTATAATACTAGCTGTTCTTTCCCAAAAATCACTCCCCTGCCAAGGCTTTTTAATTTTTATCTTTTTTATCTTCTAAGTCCTGTCATAAATTCTTCTGTATAAGGGGCAACTTCTATTTCAAGTTCTGCCATATCAGATCTTACAACTATTACATCAAGTCTGTCCCCAAGGCTATATACAGCACCATTATCTTTATCAGTCATTATATAATTTATTTCATCAAATTCATAGTAGTGAGGTGAATTTGTTACATCCCACATACATTCAACAAGTTCATCTGTCTCAATAAATACTTTTCTGTTAGAAAATCCAGTAATTGTTCCTTTAAATACTTCTCCAACTTTATCAAGCATAAATTCAACAACCTTAATTTTTACACTTTCCTCTTCAGCTTTCATTGCATCTCTTTCTGTTTTAGAAATTGCAAGACAAATTCCTCCAAGAGTTTCTTCAAGTTTTTTAATATATTTTTCTTTAGGGTATCCATGAAGGACTGATCCTAAAATTCTGTGTATCATAAGATCTGAATATCTTCTTATAGGTGAAGTAAAGTGTGTATAATAGCTTGAAGCAAGACCGAAGTGTCCTACATTTTCAGGAGTATATCTTGCTTGTTTAAGTGCCATAAGTATCATTTTATGAACTATAAGGCTTAAACCTTTTTCTTTGGAATCTTCTATTATTGCCTGAAACTTTTTAGGATGAATTCCTTCTGCTGAATGAATTCTATAACCAAATTTTCCTAAAACATCATTAAGAGCTTCTATTCTTTCACTGTCAGGCTTTTCATGTGTTCTGTAAATACTTGGAATCTCTAGCCAGAAAAGTTTCTCTGCAACTGCTTCATTAGCTTCAATCATAAAATCTTCTATTACTTTTTCAGCTTCTCCTCTGTCTCTTCTTCTTAAATATTCAACTTTTTTATTTTCATCAAGAACAACTTGAATTTCAGGAAGCTCAAAGTCAATGCTTCCTCTTTTATATTTTACATCTCTTATAATTTTTGAAAGTTCAAGCATTGTAAAGCACATATCTTTTATGCTTTCATACTCTTTTGTAATTTCTTCGTCTCCCTCAAAAATTTTATTTACATTGTCATAAGTCATACGAAAAGCTGTTTTTATTACAGATTTATATGTATCAGCTGAAACAACTCTTCCTTCAGGAGTTATTTCCATATCACAAGTAAAAGTAAGTTTATCTTCATTGGGATTTAAAGAACATATTCCATTTGAAATTTCTTTTGGAAGCATTGGAAGAACTCTGTCTACAAGATAAACTGAATTCCCTCTCTTAAGTGCTTCTTTATCAAGAGCTGTCCCTTCTTTTATATAGTGACTTACATCAGCAATACTTACTATCAGTCTATAGTTTCCATTTTGAAGCTTTTCTGCATAAACAGCATCATCAAGATCTTTTGCATCTGCTCCGTCTATTGTTATGATAGGAAGATTTCTTAAATCTCTTCTTCCTTGAAGTTCTTCTGAAGAAATTGTTTGACTGATACTTCTTGCTTCTTTCAATACTTCTTCAGGAAATTCAGGATTTAACCCTGTTCTTTTTATAAGGGCTTCTATCATTACATCACTGTCTAAAGGATTTCCAAGTTTTTCTATAATCTTTCCTTCAGGCTTTCTTGTTTTATCTCCCCAGAAATCAATTTTTACAAGAACAAGATCTCCATCTCCTGCCATCTTTAAAAATTTCTTAGGAATATATATATCCTGTCCAAAAGAGTGTGTAGGCACTACAAATCCGAAATCTTTTCTTTTTGAAAGAATTCCTACAACTGTATCCCTTTCTCTTTTAAGAATTTTATAAACTTCTCCCTCTTTTTTTCCTTTTTCAAACTTACTTTCTGTTATTCTTGCAAGAACAGTATCTCCATTAAGTGCTCCATTAAAATCTCTTCTTGGAATAAAAATTCCTTCTGTTTCTGTATCAACAAAGGCAAATTTATTTTTTACAACTGAAAATACCCCTTTTACAATTCCAACATTTTCAGGAGTATTATATCTTCCTTTATTATTTTTTACTATTTCCCCAGCTTCTATCCACGATTCTATAATCTCTCTGTTTTCTTTTTTAAATTTAGGAGACCAGTTCAATAAGCTGTAAATCTCATCAAGAGTTAAAGATTTTTTTCTTTCATTTAAACATTGTTTTAATTTTAATAAATCTTTTTCTATATTCATTTTCTCATCTCCCTTTCTTTTAATAAGCTGTCTCTCATCTTAATTGTATTTATATGTATTATACCACCTTTTTCCTCTAAATATTCTGTTTTTCTGTTAACTTCCATAATAATTCCTGAATCTAAATCTTTAAGAACTTCTGCTCTTATTTCATCTACACAAGGATAATTTCTTCCTTCTTCAACAGCATCTCCTATATATACTATTTTTTCAAGAAGGCTCATATTTTCTCTCCCAATAGTATGATACTTAATAGCATTTAAAATATCTTCATCTTCTATGTTAAATTCTTTTTTAGCAACCATTGCTCCTGCAAATCCATGAAGAATTTCAAGAAGAGTTTCATATCCTTTTATTTCAGGTACATCTTTACACATATCCTTTAAAATTTCAATATTTGTTTCTTTCATATAGTCATGAAGAAGGGCTGCTATCCTTGCTTTTTCTATATTTTCACCATATTTTTCAGCAAGAATCACACACATTTTTTCAACTCCAAGAACATGTTTAAATCTCTTTGCTGATAGCTTTTCTTTTACTTTTTCTCTCAATTTATCTATATTCATTTTCCTTTTACTCCTTTTTTCTAAAAAAAGCTGTTGTATTATTGTAAGAATAAAATACAACAACTTTTATTATTAAATATCTTTTTTATATGTATAATCTTTTAAAAGATTAGCATATTTTACTTTTTCTAAATCAGCATTATTTATAAGAATTCTTACGCTTTCTATTCCATTTATATTAGTAAGAGTATTTACAAAAGAATAGATTATAAGAAGTTCTGATTTAGCATTTTTTACATTATCAAAAATCTTTTCTGGCAAATCCAAATATATTTTTTTATCCGTCACATAATAACTTACATCTTTTAATTCTACTAAAGGCACAGTTCCTGTTTCCTCAAGTTTTTTTACTGTTGCTGTAATTGTTGCTTTTAAAAGTTCATCTTTTGATTTAACTTTTGGAATTAAAATTTCTGTATCTTTAATACTGTTATTTTCAGGATAATATATGTATATTTTATCATTAACTTCTTTAGGAGCTTCATCTGTTCTTGTAAAAACTATTTCAGGAACTTTTGCTCTTGCTTCCATTCTATTGTTTACAAATCCAAGAATAACTACAATTCCCCACATTACTCCCATTATTATATATCTTTTTCTTTTTTTTATGCTCTCTTCCTTTAATTTTTCTTCAGGTGTTTTTTCTATATTATTTTCTGATTTTAAATTTTCTTTTTTCATTTTATTAAACATTCCTGTCTCCCAAATTAATAAAAATATTTTCTCACATGCTCAGCAATCTTTTGAGCCATTATTTTTTGATTTGTTTTATTTGTCATTTTTCTATGATCTTCAGGATTTCTTATAAATCCAAGTTCTATAAGAATACCTGGACTGCTTATTCCTCTTAAAACTGCAAAGTTTGCTCCATGTATTCCTCTGTTTTTCATTCTCATTCTTGCAGAAAGATCTTTATTAAGTCCCTCTGCCAGTTTTATTGATTTTTCTTGATTTTTATTATATGCTATCTGTCCCATTATCTGAACTATACTGTTTGTATCTTCACCATATTTTGCTCCAACACTGTTTTCAAAATCAGCTATTCTTTCAGCATAAGGAGATGATTTTTTAGAAAAATAAAATATTTCCATTCCACTAAGTTTTGAATTTTCAGCAGAGTTTATATGAACACTTATAAAAAGATCTGCTCCAACTCCATTTGAAACTTTGCTTCTGTTTGTAAGAGTTATAAACTCATCACTGTCCCTTGTCATAACAACATTAAAATCTTTTTTAAGTTCATCTCTTAAATATTTTCCAACAGCAAGGGCTATATCCTTTTCTTTCGTTCCATTTATTCCAACAGCTCCAGGATCTTTTCCCCCATGTCCTGGATCAATTACTACAGTATACTGTTTATTCTGAGCATTTTTAGAAAAATCAACTACAACTCTGTTTGGATTTTTTCTTAAAGACACTTTATGAAATATATTCTTTTTAAGAGTTACAAAATATCCACTGGAAGTTCCATAATCAACTCTTTGAACTTTTTCTACATATCTAGGAAGTCCATTTCTTGTACTTTTATCCTTTGATGAAGCATTTCCTATGTCTAAAAAAAGAAGCCTGTTATATTCATCATAATCTGTGGAATAAGCAGGAGCATCTTCACTTAAATCAAATACCATTTGAGGAGGATATTCATTAAATCTTACCTTTTCCACCACTGATCCAAACGAAAAAACTGCTGCTGTAAAAAACAGCAATACAGCAACTATTTTTTTGTACATTTTCTGTTTCCTCCTGACTCATTCCATAAATTACAAAAAAGAGGACAACATCAAATAAAATATTCAAGCTGTCCTCTTTAATTTTTTATTTAACTATTTTAAAACTACTGCTACTGCTGATTTTCTTATAGTAAGGTTAACACCTTTATCTACTCTTATTTGAATAAAATCATCTTCAACTGATGATACAGTTCCTTTTATTCCTCCAATAGTAACTATTTCATTTCCTTCTTTAATAGAATCAAGCATTTCTTTTTGTTTCTTTTGTTTCTTTTTGTTAGGTAATATCATAAAGAAATAGATAATTGCAATCCATACAGCAATCATTATGAAAGTACCATATTTTGCTAATATTTCATTCATACTTTTAGTTTCCTCCTAGAAATTTTTGTGCTTTATCAACCTAAAGTATACCACAGACAAAGCTATTTTTCAATAATTGATTGATTTCCCTTATTTTATCCTCTAAAGAAATCTTTGAATCTGTCTATAAAGCTTTTATTCATTTTATAATTTTTATCTTTTAAACTTTCATCAAATTTTTTCAATAATTCTTGTTGATCTTCATTAAGATTTGTAGGAACTTCTATTATAATTTTTACAAGTTGATCTCCAGGGGCATAACCTCTTGGATTATTTATTCCTTCACCTTTTAATCTGAAAACTTTTCCATTTTGAGTTCCTGCAGGAATTTTTATGCTTTTCTTTCCTTTTAATGTAGGAATATCAACTTCTCCTCCAAGAGCAGCTTTTGCAAAAGTAATAGGTATTTCACAGATTATATCATCTCCATGTCTTACAAAGAAATCATGTTCTTTAACATGAATGAAAATATATAAGTCCCCGTTTGGTCCTCCTTCTCTGCTTGCATCTCCCATTCCTGTAAGTCTTAATCTTTGTCCATCTTCTATTCCTACTGGAATTTTAACTGTTTTCTTTACAGTTTCTCTCTCAAGACCTGTTCCATTACAACTTTTACATTTTTTCTCAGGAATTTTTCCTTTACCTTTACACTTATCACATTCTTCTACACTTTGGAAATCTCCGAAAATAGTTCTTTGATTTACTTTTACTCTTCCTGTTCCGTTACATTTATCACAAGTTTTCATGTTGCTTCCAGGTTCTGCACCTGTTCCATTACATGTTTTACATTTTGCTTGTCTTCTATAGTTTATCTCTTTTTCAACACCTTTTGCTACATCTTCAAGAGTTAAAGTTACATCAACTCTTAAATCTGCTCCAGGTTCAGGTCCTCTTCTTCTTGAACCTCCTCCTCCAAAAGGACTTCCTCCACCGAAGAACGAAGAGAATATATCTTCAGCATTTCCGAAACCTTCAAATCCGCCAAAGCCACCGAATCCTCCAGCTCCTCCGCCTCCATTTTCAAATGCAGCATGTCCAAATCTGTCATATTTAGATCTCTTATCAGGATCAGAAAGAACCTGATATGCTTCGTTTACTTCTTTAAACTTTTCTTCAGCCTCTTTTTTCTCTTTTTCGCTGGCATTGCTGTATTTATCAGGGTGATATTTCATAGCAAGTTTTCTATAAGCTTTTTTAATATCATTTTCACTGGCTGTTTTCTCTACCCCTAAAAGATCATAATAATCTTTTTTGCTCATTTTCATTTCCTCCAAACTAAATTTTAAACCTCAAAAATAGTGATTTCTATGGCTCTTTTATATATTTCTTTTCCTTTTATTTTTTCAATTCCTGTTTTTTCTTCAAGTTTTCCAGAACAATCATCAAAATCAGAAATTCCATTCCAAGATTCAAAACATACATATTCTGCTCCAGGAATATTCCAGAAAGCTATATATCTGAATCCATCATATTCAAATCCTATTTTTCTGTTATTTTTCGTATTCTTTAAGTATACTGTTTTTGAGTTTGTTTTTTCAAATATTAATGCATCATTTATAAATCTTTCTTTACTTAGATTCATTATCTTGCCATTAAATATATTTTCTGTCTTTCCTGATGCAATAAGAGCTCCATTTAAAACTTTTGCATCTCCTTTTTCATCTTTTTCAAATTCAATATAATAATCTGAATAATCAAGTCCATCTTTTAAAGGTGTTGAAAATGCAGGATGTGCTCCAAGAGAAAAATACATTTCTTCTTCTCCTAAATTTTCCACTCTATATTCTATTCTTAATTTTCTTCCTTCTAAAACATATTTCATGAAAAAATTAAATTCAAAAGGATAAAGTTTTTTAGTGTTTTCGTTTGAACTAAATACAAATTCTATAAAGTTTTCTCCTTCATCTGACACCTTATGTTCATAGTCTCTAGCAAAACCATGTTTAAAAGGAAATTCATAAGTTTTATCTCTATATGAATATCTGCTGTCTTTTAATCCTCCTACAAAAGGAAATAATACAGGAGAAGATTTTGCCCAGAATTTAGGATCTTTCTGCCACATATATTCTTCATTTGTTTTTAAATCTTTTATACTTGTAAGTTCTGAACCGAAACTATTTATTTTAACTTCTAAAAAATCATTCTTTAATGTATGTTCCATTAATTTTCTCCCTTATATGTTATTTTTTTCCAGTTCAAGCAGATATTCTTTTGTTTTTATTCCTCCACAGGAACTGAAGCCGTTCATTGTACCTTTTTTCCCTATCACTCTATGACATGGAATTATTATAAGTATTGGATTATCTCCATTTGCCTGCCCAACTGCTCTTGCTGCTTTTGGATTTCCTATTCTCTTAGCTTGCTCACCATAAGAAATTGTTTCTCCATATGGAATTTTTAAAAGTTCATTCCATACTTTTTTTCTGAAATCACTTCCTTGAAGATCAAGCTTTAAATCAAAAGTTTTTCTTTTTCCTTCAAAATATTCTTGAAGCTGTTTTTGGCATTTCTCTGTTTCAGGACTTTTTATTATAAAAATTTCAGGCTTTTTATCTGTAAGAGTTACAGAGCTTATTCCATCTCTTTCTTCTTTTATGATAAAGTATCCTAAATCTTTATGTTCAAGATAATCTATACCTTTCATAATCCCTCCAAATATTTCCGTATATAAAGTAAATTGGGAATAGAGAACCCTCTATTCCCAACTAAATCTTATAACTTAACTGTTATTAGTCTACTATTTCAGCGTCCTCTATATCATCATCTTTTTTAGCATTGTTTGCTCCTGCTTGACCTGCTGCACCAGCTTGTTGTTTTGCCTGAGCTTCTTTGTAAACTTCTTCAGCTAGTTTTTGTGCTACTTTTGATAATTTTTCTATTGCTGCTTCAATTGCTGCTTTATCTTCTTTATCTTTAACTTGTTTTAATTCTTCAAGTGCTGCTTCAATTGCTTTCTTTTCTTCTTCTGTTACTTTTCCAGAGTGATCTTTTAAAGTATTTTCAGTAGAAGCTATTAACATGTCAGCTTTGTTTCTTGTTTCTATTAATTCTTTGAATTTTTTATCTTCAGCTTCATTAGCTTCAGCATCTTTTTTCATTCTTTCAATTTCTTCAGCAGATAAGTTAGTTGAACCTGAAATTGTTACTGTATTTTCTTTACCAGTTCCTAAATCTTTTGCTGATACATGAACTATACCATTTGCATCAATGTCAAATGTAACTTCAATTTGAGGGATTCCTCTTGGTGCTGCTGGAATTCCTTCAAGGTTAAATTCTCCTAATTTATGGTTATCAGCTGCTTTTGCTCTTTCACCTTGTAATACATTGATTGTAACTGCAGGCTGATTGTCTACAGCTGTTGAGAATACTTGAGATTTTTTAACTGGGATAGTTGTATTCTTTTCAATAATTCTTGTGCAAACTCCTCCAAGAGTTTCAATTCCTAATGATAATGGTGTTACATCAAGAAGTAATACATCTTTAACATCTCCCATTAAAACTCCACCTTGAATTGCTGCTCCTGCTGCAACAACTTCGTCAGGGTTAATTCCTTTATTTGGTTTTTTACCGAAGTAAGATTCTACCCATTCTTGAACTGAAAGCATTCTTGTTGATCCTCCAACTAATAATACTTCGTCAATGTCAGATGGTGATAATCCTGCATCAGAAAGAGCTGTTCTTGTTGGTCCTTGAGTTGCTTCAACAAGATCTCTTGTTAAGTCATTAAATTTTGCTCTTGTTAATTTCATTTCTAAGTGTTTTGGTCCTGTTGCATCCATTGTAATGAATGGTAATGAAATTTGAGCTTCCATCATTGTTGATAATTCTTTTTTAGCTTTTTCAGCTGCATCTTTTAATCTTTGGTAAGCCATTTTATCATTTGATAAGTCAATTCCTTGTTCTTTTTTGAACTCAGTTACTAACCAGTCAATTATTTTTGCGTCAAAGTCGTCTCCACCTAAGTGGTTGTTTCCTGCTGTAGCAAGTACTTCAATAACTCCGTCTGCTATTTCAAGAATAGATACATCAAATGTACCTCCTCCTAAGTCAAATACAAGAACTTTTTCATCTTTGTTTTTGTCAAGTCCATAAGCAAGAGCTGCTGCTGTTGGTTCGTTTATAATTCTTTTTACTTCAAGACCAGCAATTGCTCCAGCATCTTTAGTAGCTTGTCTTTGAGCATCTGTAAAGTAAGCTGGTACTGTGATAACTGCTTCTTTAACTTCTTCTCCTAAATATGCTTCAGCATCTTTTTTTAATTTTTTAAGAATCATTGCTGATATTTCTTGAGGAGTGTAATCTTTTCCATTGATATGTACTTTGTAATCAGAACCCATATGAGTTTTAATTGATAGTACTGTAGAAGTAGGATTTGTTATTGCTTGTCTTTTTGCAATTTCCCCTACAATAATTTCTCCGTTATCTTTTATATTTACAACTGATGGAGTAGTTCTTGCACCTTCAGCATTTGTTATAATGCTTGCAGAACCTCCTTCCATTACTGCCACACAAGAGTTTGTTGTTCCTAAGTCAATTCCTATAATTTTTGCCATTTTAATCTAGCCTCCTAATGTATCCTTAAAATTAATATTTTACATTTTTAATTATTGTTTTTAAATATATTTTTTAAACTATTTCTTACAAACTTTAACCATTGAAGGTCTTATAACTTTACCCTTCATCTTGTAACCTTTTTGAAGTTCCATAATGATTTTGTTGTCATCATGTTCAGGACTGTTTTCAACCATAACAGCCATATGTTCATGAGGATCAAATTCAACATTTTCTGTATTTATTTCCTCAACACCTTCTGACTTCATAATATCTTTTAAATTTCCAAGAATAATTTCAACACCTTTTACAAGTCCATCAAAGTCTTTTGTTTGAGCTGCTGAATTTATTGCTCTTTCAAGATTATCTATTCCATCAAGAAGTCTTGTTACTATTTTTTCTGCAGCATATTTTCTAAGCTCTTCCATTTCTCTTTCTTTTCTTTTTGTAAAGTTTTGGAAGTCAGCCTGCTTTCTCATATATGATTGTTTCCAGTCATCAAGCTCAGCTTTAAGCTTTTCTATTTCTGCATTTTGTTTTGTCTCCTCTGCTTGTTTATCATTTGTTTCATCAGTAATTTCTGCTTCAGGAGTCTCCATAGTTTCCTTTTCAATTTCCTCGTTTAATAATTCTTTATCTTGTGCTGACATTTTTCAACTCCTTATCTTTTTTTATTTTTATTATTTGATAATAGCTTTTCGCTGTTTACTACTTTTTCTACCTCACTGCTTACATATTGAATAAGTCCCATTGTCTTTGAATAAGGCATTCTCTTAGGACCTATTACTCCAATTACACCTTTTGCATCTCCTTGCTTATATACTGAATATACAAAACTGTAATCCTCAAGTCCTTTAATAGGAAGTTCATCACCTAGGATTACATTTACCTCTCCGTCTTCTGTGTGTCTTGAATTTACCATTTCTTCAAAAATTTCTTTTACATCTTTTTTCTTATTAAAAAGTTCAAGAACATCTAAAACATCACTGACATTTTTATCTTTAAAAATACTTGATGAATTATCTACGAAAAGTCTTCCTTCTATATCCTGATATATTTCTTTTTCAAGATCTGCATACTTTTGATAATTTGTTTTTATGAATTCCTCAATTTCATAGCTTTTTATACTATTAGTCTTGATTTTTTCATTTAAAGTTTGAGATAATTTTTTTAATTCATCTTTTGTGATACTTTCTTCAAGCTTTATTTTTTTAGTTACTACACTTAAATCTTCTGTAACTATTATTGCCAAAATAATATAATCATCTATATGAACAAGCTCTATTTTTTTTATTCTTTCTTTTCTATAGTCAGGCTCTATAACTATTGAAGCATAAGATGTAAGCCTTGAAAGAAGAGAAGATGTCTGTTGAAGTATGTTATCAAGTTCATTTACTTTCTTTTCATACTCTATATTTATTCTATTTTTTTCTTCTCTTGAAAGTTTTTCAATTTTTAATAGCTCACTTAGATAATATTTATATCCAAGATCTGTAGGAATCCTTCCTGAAGATGAGTGTGTCTTTTCTATAAAACCTCTGTCTTCAAGGTCTGACATTACATTTCTTATTGTTGCTGAAGATAAATCAATATTATATCTTTTTACTAGAGTTCTGGAACCTATTGTCTCTCCAAATCTCAGATAAAAATCTATTATGGCATTTAAAACTAATTTTTCTCTGTCTGTCAACATACCACCTCATCCTCCTGTTAGCACTCATTTATTAAGACTGCTAACCACATACATAATTTACTATACTTTTATTTTTTTGTCAATATTTTTTTAGCCACATTTATATCTACCTGCTAAAATCAACTTATAACTTATTATTTTTTCAATTTATAAAACAGTAGCCACCAGCTAAAAATTTTTTCAAAAAAACAAAAAAGGCTGTTACATTTTCTAATTTATAAAAATAAAATTTTAGAATATTAAAAATATTTTTATATATTTGCAACAACCTCTTATATTTCTATTTCTCAAAGAAAAATAATAATTAACTATGATATTCAAGTATATAAATTATGTCCTGCTCTGTGTCTGCAAAGGCTATAGCAGTTCCTCCCCAGCATGTAAATCTAAACCCTTCTGCTGCACACACTGCCATATCAGGAGAAAGTCTGTATCTATTTTCTAAATTATATTTTATATTTAGAAAAAATTCCTCAATGCAGTAAGATATATCTTCAATAGAAAGAAGAATGTCACTTTCATCATGTCCATAATTTTCTGTAAGCTCATTTATATGACAAAATTTTCCTGTTTTTTCAAAATAATATTTTGTAAATTCATAACAATAAAAAGCCTCTGCAAAATACTGTGGATCTTGCTCTTTAGTAAATCTTGCAGTATTTTTTATAGTCTCTTTATTTTTTGTATAATACTCTTTATAGCCTACTTTGTTTTCAAAATAAATTTCTTTATTTTTAGAAAAATCTTTTTTTAAAACAGAATAAAGTTCTGTAAAATTTGAATTTCCAAAAGTTTCTGTTTTTCCTAAAAAATGATATTTACCTTCTGAATATTTAAATCCCCAAAAATGTCTCTCAGAATTTAAAAATACTTCTTCAGGAAATATTCCATCTGTTGAAAGAAGGTGAATTATATATTCTTTGCCTAAAATGTGTTTTTTCACACTTAAAAGAGGCTTAAAATAGCATTCAAGACTTGGATCATGAAAAACTTGAGCTGCAGGGGGAAACAAAGTTATACCATTAAATTTTTCTTCATCTGATTTTTTTATTATATTCTTTTTCATTTCTTTCTTTTCTGATTTTGTTAAATTCATAAATCACACCCCGTATTTACCTAATTTTCAGCACCAAGCAATCTTTTTAAACCTGCTTTAGGAAGGCTCATTATTTCAAGTCCTTTAGTAACTCCATACATTAAAATTTTTGTTCCATATCCTACATTTTCAGATGCTGTCACTTCTTTACCTTCATACAGTTTTCCATTTTCATTAGTATAGTATCTCACTTTTGACTTTGTATATCCTTCAAGATGTTTTTCAAGAAATAACGGACTGTTTACAGAAATAATATCCAATTCCATATCTCTTATCTTTTCATCAAAATAATTTTCACGGCAGTACTTAAGTTTTACATAATGAAGAGCATCCATTACATAATAATTTTCATTTTCATTTGCTATTATATGAAGCTTTTTATCCTGAAGATTCCATATAATTTCTCCAAGAGTAACAGCTTCATCACTGTATTTTCTAATATCTGAATATCCATCTTCTTTTATAAATTTTTTATAAAAATCATTTGTCATTTTTTCATAACTTTCAAAATTATAAATTATAAATATCTTATTTTTTCCCTGAACAGCCCTTTCATCATAAAAATAAAGTATTTGCTCTTTATCATCAAGAATAAGTTCTCTTGGTATTCTTAATTTTTTTGCAATAAGTTCCTTTTCAGAAATATCAGAAATATTTCTATCAGGTTCATTACTTGTTATCATAAAACCTACAAGAATTTCTCCATTTTTTACATAAGGAGCATAAATTCCCTGTGTCTTTCTAGGTTTTTCAATTATGGTGCTTGTACAGCCACAAATTATAAATGTGAATATAAAAAATAAAAAGATTTTTTTCATTGCTTTTTCTCCTAAAGTTTAAGTAAGTGTTTCCTAAATATTTCCAGTAAAATTATTTCTACAAAACTAAAAATTCAAGCAAGATTTTTTTATTTTTCTATTTATTAACTTCTTCCTTTTTTAGCATTTCTCCAAAAACTGATGTGAAAGAAGCAAGATTTTGAAGTTCTGAAGGTATTATAATCTTAGTTGACTGACCATCTGCCACTTTTTCAAATGTTTCCATTCCTTTAAGAGCAAGAACTTCTTTAGTTGCTCCTGCTTCATTTAAAGCAACAATAGCTGCTGCTTTCGCTTTTTGAATAGAAAGTATTGCTGCTGCCTGTCCTTCTGCCTCTTTTTCAAGACTTTGTTTTTTAGCCTCAGCTCTTAAAATAGCTGCTTCTTTTTCTGCTTCGGCTCTTAAAATTTGAGATGTTTTTTCTCCCTCTGCCACAAGTATTGCTGCTTCTTTCTGTCCTTCTGCTCTTCTTATTGCTTCTCTTTTTTCTCTTTCAGCTTTCATCTGTTTTTCCATAGCATCTTGAATTTCTCTTGGAGGAATTATGTTTTTAAGCTCTATCCTGTTTATTTTTATTCCCCAAGGATCTGTTGCTTCATCAAGAACTGCCCTCATTTTTGTATTGATTGTATCTCTTGAAGTAAGAGTTGTATCAAGTTCCATTTCTCCTATAATATTTCTAAGAGTTGTAGCTGTAAGGTTTTCAATAGCACTCATTGGATGCTCTACTCCATAAGTATAAAGCTTAGGATCTGTTATTTGAAAATATACAACAGAATCTATCTGCATTGTAACATTATCTTTTGTAATTACAGGCTGAGGTGGAAAATCTATAACCTGTTCTTTAAGAGAAACTATTTTTACAATTCTATCAACAAAAGGCATTAAAATATTAAGCCCTACTTGCCATGTTGTAAGATATCCTCCAAGTCTTTCTATAACATATGCTTTAGACTGAGATACTATTCTTACATGAAGTGCAAGAAGAACTATTATTAAAAATATAAATATAAAAATAAATAAAATGCTCACTTTTTTCCTCCTTGTAATACTTTTTTCTTTTAGAATATTATACTATAATTCTCTTTTCATTTATATCTTTTAATTTATTTTTTCTTTTTTTACAAAAATTTTATAATAATGTTATGAAATATTTTAAAACAGTGTTATGAAATAATTTTTTATATACTTCTATATTGTTTGAATTTACTATTGATTTAAAACTTTTTTTACGATATAATAACTTTTGTAATTGTTATAAAATAATAAAAAAATATCATTACTTTGTTATGAAATTTATGGAGGAGGAATGGCAAGAAATTTAAATTTTTCTAAAGAAGAAATTTTAAATGTTACCTATAAAATTCTTATTCAGGACGGAATGAAGAGCATTACTGCAAGAAATATTGCAAAAGAACTTGGATCTTCAACTATATCTATTTATTCTAATTTTGGTTCTATGACAAATTTAAAAAATGAACTTTCAAGAATGGCTAAAAATAAACTTCTTGATATTACAAAAATAGAATATACCGATCAAGGGCTTTTAAATATTGGAATAGGAATATGTATATTTGCCAAAAAAGAAAAAGCTCTCTTCAGATCTATTTTTTTAAGAGAAGATCTTTCAAAAGATTTTATAGATGAAATAATAACAGACTTAAAAAATCTTATTATTGCAAGTTTCAGAGCAGATGAAAGATATAAACATCTTCCTGATAAAGCTATTGAATGGATGCTTAAAAAAGGTTGGTGGTTTGTTCATGGTTATGCTTCTTTAATCTGTTCAGGTTTCTATAATCCTTCTGATGAGGATATAGAAAAAGAATTAAGAGATATGGGATCTGTTATCGTTCACTCATGTATAGACAGAAATATTTCTTAATTTAATTTTAGGCTATGTTATTTAATTTAAACTTTAATATATAGGGGGACTAATGAAAAAATCTTTAATAATTTTATCACTTTTAGCTTCTGCAAGTGCTTTTGCAGGAAGTATTGACTATCTTGCGCAACAGGATGCAGAATATTTTGCACACCCTGCTATGATAGGTAAAGTTGGAGTATCAGGGGCATACTATAACCCTGCTGGAACTGCTTTCCTTGAGGATGGGCTTTATATTCAGCTAAACTCACAAACTTTATTTAAAAATTATGAAATGCAGACAGAAATTAACAAAAAATTAAATCACGAAAGTGACCATCCATCTGCTTTTGTTCCAAGTTTACAAATGGTAAAAAAAGAAGGAGACAGATCATATTTCTTACATGCAGGAGCTGCTGCAGGTGGAGGAACAGTAAAATATAAAAACGGAATCTCTGCTTTTGAAGTAATTGGACAAGAAATAGAAAATGGATTAATTGAAAAAGGATTAGTTGGAAGTAAAGTTGAATATTTAAACGGTTCTACTGTTAATGGTTCATCTTATTATATTAATACAACTTTTGGAATGGCTCAAAAAATCACTCCTAAATTTAGTGTCGCTGGTGGATTAAGATTTATGTATGCAATGAGAGAACTTAATGGTAAAGCTAATTATGAATTAACTACACCTAATTTTACTGGAAATAATAATTTAGGTAGTGCTCTTTCTGGAGATGTAAAAGTAGATATAGATTCTGAGAGAACTGGTTGGGGAGTTGGAGGAGTATTTGGTTTCCACTATCAACCTACAGAAAAATTAAATATTGGTTTTAAATATGAAACAGAGGTTGAATTAAATTTAGATGCAGATGGAAAAGTTGATACTACTTCTTCTCACCCTGCTTTTGATACAGGAAAAGGAGGGATTGTTGATAATATTGATGGGAATTTAGAAGCTCACCCTGTTATTGCTGAATGGCTTGAAGATGACAGAAGA
This sequence comes from Fusobacterium perfoetens, assembly GCF_021531595.1. NCBI lineage: Bacteria > Fusobacteriati > Fusobacteriota > Fusobacteriia > Fusobacteriales > Fusobacteriaceae > Fusobacterium > Fusobacterium perfoetens. The sequence goes on along the minus strand of NZ_JADYUD010000005.1, from coordinate 71,826 downwards.
AATCTTCCTGCTATGATGGCTCTTGGAATTTCTTATGAACTTACAGACAGAATCACACTTCTTACATCTGGAAACTATTACTTTATAAAAGATGCAAACAGAAATGGATGTTATGAAAACTATGACAATGGATATGAAATTTCTGTTGGAGTTGACTATAAATTAAATGATAAATGGACTTTAATGGCAGGATACCAATACACTGATACTGGAGCAAATGAAAGAACATATAAAGATACTGACTTTGCCCTTGATGCAGATATGTATGGACTTGGAGTTAAATATACTCCTGATGAAACAAAAGAATTTATAGTTTCTTATGCTTATGTTGACTACAAAAATGGAACTGCTAAAAATGGTGATATAGAAACTACAACATTTAAAAAAGAAGTAGATGCAATAGGACTTTCAGCTATATTTAAATTCTAATTCTTTTTCAAAAATATAATTCTATTGACAACCTAAAAATATAATTATATAATTTTAAATGGAAAAAATAATAAATACATGTTACTAGGGGAGCCTTAACCGGCTGAGAGGAGATTCGTTCTCGACTCTTATTACCTGAACTGGATAGTGCCAGCGGAGGGAAGTATTAAAACTACTTTACTTTTATAGTATGGCAGATTTTAAGCTCTAACTTCGGTTAGAGCTTTTTTTATACCTTCGTCATTGTATTTTATTATAAAAAAATTTTTAAGGAGGTAAAATGGAAATCATACTAAATGGTAAAAAGATTCCTCTTGAAAAAGAGATGACTGTGGCTGAATTTATTCAGAATCTAGGAAAAGAAAAAAATATGAACCTTTCAGGTGCTGTTGTTCTTATAGATGATAATGTAATAAAAAAAGCCGACTGGGATAAATCCTTTGTAAAAGCTGGAGCTGCTGTTGAAGTTCTTGCATTTGTATCTGGTGGATAATATATAATAAAAATAAAATTTTATTTTTATTTAATTACTTTTACCCACTTAATTAAAATGCAGAATAACTTCAATAACAAAACAAAAAATAGAAAATTGGATTCGGAGGAATAAAATGGATAAATTAGTTTTAAAAGGACATGAATTTGAAAGCAGACTGCTTACAGGAACTGGTAAGTTTTCTGATAAAAATCTTATTGCCCCTATGCTTGAGGCAAGTAAATCAAACATAATCACTATGGCACTTAGAAGAATAAATTTTGAAAATCCAAAAGAAAATATTCTTAACTATATACCAAAACATATAACTTTACTTCCAAATACTTCAGGAGCAAGAAATGCAGAAGAAGCTGTTAAAATTGCAAGAATTGCAAGAGAAGCAGGATGTGGAGATTTTATAAAAATTGAAATTATAAACGATATGAAATATTTAATGCCTGATAATGAAGAAACTGTAAAAGCTACAAAAATCCTTGCTGATGAAGGATTTATAGTCCTTCCTTACATTATGCCTGACCTTATCACAGCAAAAAAACTTGAAGAAGCTGGAGCTGCTGCTGTAATGCCTCTTGGAGCACCAATAGGATCAAATAAAGGGCTTCTTACAAAACCATTAATAGAAATGCTTAATGATAACAAAAGACTTCCAATTATTGTTGATGCAGGAATAGGAGCTCCTTCACAAGCTGCTGAAGCTATGGAAATGGGAGTTGACGCTGTTCTTGTTAATACTGCAATTTCAACTGCAGAAGATCCTGTTATGATGGGAAAAGCGTTTGCTATGGCTGTTGAAGCTGGAAGAATGGCTTACCTTGCTAAACTTGCAAAAACTTCTAAATATGCAAATGCATCTTCACCTCTTACAGACTTCTTATTCAGAGGTGACAAATAATGGGATTTTATGATGTCATTACACAGTGGAAAGATTTTGACTTTGAAAGATATTTTGCAGAAGTTACTGATGACGATGTTCTTAACAGTATCTATAAAGAAAAACTTACTGAGTATGATTTATTAAATCTTCTTTCTCCAAAAGCAAAGAATCATCTTGAAAGAATGGCAAGAAGAGCTCAGGAAATTAAAACACAACATTTTGGTAATGTTATTTCTCTTTATATGCCTATATATATTTCAAACTTCTGTACAAATAACTGTGCTTACTGTGGATTCTCAAAGAAAAACCATATTGTAAGAAAACACCAAAATCTTGAAGAAATTGAAGAAGAAGCAAAGGAAATTGCAAAACAAGGTGTTGAACATATTCTTATGCTTACAGGAGAAGCACATGGACTTGTTACTTTAGAATATTTAAAAGATGCTGTAAAAGTTCTTAAAAAATATTTTAACTCTGTCTCAATAGAAGTTATGCCTCTTGAAGAATGGGAATACAAAGAATTAGCTGATATTGGTGTAGATGGACTTACTGTTTATCAAGAAACTTATGATGAAGAAATTTATGATAAAGTTCACTTATCAGGTAAGAAAAAAGATTATCATTTCCGTCTTAACACTCCTGAAAGAGGAGCTAAGGCAGGACTTAGAACAATAGGAATAGGACCTCTTTTTGGACTTAGTGAAATTAAAAAAGAAGCTTTCTTTGCTGGACTTCATTTAAAATATTTAACAGATAAATATTTAAATTCATCTTTTGCTATTTCACTTCCAAGAATTAACCCTGCAGAAGGAGGATTCCAACCTGATCATCCATTGGACGATATCACTTTCGTTCAGTTTATGACTGCATTCAGACTTTTCCAAGTAAAAGCTGATATAAATATTTCTACAAGAGAAATTGCAAGTTTCAGAGATCACTTAATGCATATGGGAATTACAAAAATGTCTGTAGGTTCAAAAACAGATGTTGGAGGATATACTGAACATGATCCGTCTACATGCCAATTTGAAATAAGTGACAACAGAAGTGCTGAAGAAACTATTCAAGCTATAAGAGACAACGGATTCCAGCCTATATATAAAGACTGGCAGCAAATTAAATAAGGAGAAAATTATGAAAATAGGAATTGCAGGCTGCGGAGGAATAGGTTCAAATGTTGCCTGCCATCTTGTAAGAGCAGGAGTTGACCATTTAAAATTTGGAGATTTTGATAAAATTGAAAAATCTAATTTAAACCGTCAGTTTTTCTTTAAAAATCAGATAGGACTTTATAAAAGTAAAACTCTTGCTGAAAATCTTTCTGCTATAAACCCAGAAGGAGAATTTCAATGGGAAATTATAAAGTTTGACAGAACAAACATTAAAGATTTTTTTGCTGAATGTGATATTGTCGTTGAGGCTTTTGACAAAAAAGAAAATAAAGCTATGCTTATAGAAGAACTTCTTCCTATGGGAAAAATTATTGTTTCTGCCTCTGGAATAGGGCATTGGGACACTAACAAAGTAAGTATAAAAAAAATCGGAAAAAATCTTACTGTTATAGGAGATTTTGAAAAAGATACTGATGATTATAAAACTTATTCTCACAAAGTGGGAATGATTGCTGCTATAATGGCAGGAACAGTTCTTGAAAAAGGAGGATATTTATGAGAGAAAGAATAATTATTCCTCAAGGAATTTATGGAATAACAGGAGATAATTTTGCCCATGGAAAAAGCAATCTTGAATGTGTAAAAGCTATGATTGAAGGTGGAATAAAAATTATCCAATACAGAGATAAAACTAAATCAATTAAAGAAAAAGTTAAAGAAGCAAGAGAAATAAGAGAGTTATGCAGAGAACATGGTGTTGTTTTCATTGTAAATGACCATGTTGATATTGCTATTCTTGTTGATGCTGACGGAGTCCATATTGGTCAAGATGATATGGATCCAAGTGATGTAAGAAAACTTATAGGAGACAATAAGATAATTGGACTTTCAACTCACTCTGAAGAGCAAGGAATGAAAGCATATCTTAATCCTGATGTTGATTACATTGGAGTTGGACCTATTTTCCCAACAACTACAAAAGATACTGCTCCTGTTGGTCTTGGATATTTAGAATATGCAGTTAAAAATCTTCACCTTCCTTTTACAGCCATTGGAGGAATAAAAGAACATAACCTGCATGAAATAATTTCAAGAGGAGCAAAAAATGTCTGTCTTGTAAGTGATATTGTAGGAGCTGACGATATTGCTGAAAAAGTAAGACAACTTCAAAAACTTATAAAATAAAAAATTATAATAAAATTTTTGCCGTTAATCCCTTACCTATATAAAAGCCAGACTAAGCATTTTAGTCTGGCTCTTTATTATTATATATTTGTATATTTAAAATGTCTCTTTCTAAAAGGAAGATAACATAAAAGTCCTAAAACAACATAGATTATTTCTACTATTATTATGTAGTGAGGCCACGGACCAAAATAATCAAGTGGTGACTGAAAAGCAGGCTTATAATTTATATACATATAATTTGTTCCTAGAATTTCATTTATTTTAAATACAATTCCTGCAAAAATATTTATCCACACAAAAGAAGCAAAAAATCCTTTAAGTGTAGGTCTGTATCCTGAATAAACCATTTGATATACTACTGCAAAAAGTATAAAAAAGTGAGTAACAAAAAAACTTATTCCCACAAAATTAGGAAAACCTACCCTTGAATCAGGGAAAAGAATAGCTGCCACAGCTCCTATTGACCAATAATAAATTATCTGAAAAACATTCTTTGAAGGAAAAATCATTGTTATTACAGCTAAAATCAATGTCACATTACAAAGATGAATAGGTATAAGCTGCTGTATTGTTTCTCCGTACACTCCATTTCTTATTACCAGTTCTGCTGTTTTCATTATGACAATAAAACATGAAATCACTGTTGCAAAACTCTTTTTTGAAAAAAACTGAGACACAAAAAGAATAATCAAATAAAAAAGAAGATACCCTCCTATGCTCAGAATATGTTCTGTTGAAAAAAGACCAAAATGACTCATTCTGTTCCTCCTGTATTTTATTTATGAAACCCTAAATCTGCTGGATTATAATCTCCTGATATATGGGTAATTGTTCCTCCTATACTTTCAAAAAACTCCCTTTTCTTTTTTACTTTTAATGCAAGTTCATAAGTTTTTGGAGTTACATTATCTTTCTTTATAAATCCCTTTGACCAATAATCTATCACAAGGGAACTGTCTCCATATATATTAAACATTCCTTCTTTAACTGCTATTTCTATTGCAAAATTTATTCCTGCAAGTTCTCCCATATTATTTGTTGAACCTAGAGGCATAAGAAAATTTCCAAATTCATTTATTCTATTTTCAGGAAGATATCTATTAAGAATAGAATTTCCATCTTTAAAAGTTACTCTTACTTCAACTCCTATCCCTCTTCCTGTTCCTGCATCAAAATATATTCCTTCTGGAAGTTCTTTTTTTATATCTTCTTTCTTTATGTATTCAGCTCCAGCTTCAAGCCATTTTTCAGCTTCATCTCTCGTTTTAAAAGATTTATAACGAGCTTTGTTTCCTTGAACAATCTCTTTACATTTATCCCAATTGTCGCATATACCTTTAATTTCTGAAGAAATAATATAATATGCATAATATTTTTTTGCCATAATACCTCCATTATAATAAAGATTATAACTTGGAATTCTATATTTTTCAAGAACTATATATTTATGCTTTCATTTTCTTTGAACATATAAAAAATATGCTCATTAAAAATTCTTTATTTATATGAAATAGGAATTTGTATTTCCATATAACTTCCTGCCCCTTTTCCTAAAAATATAATTGCATCTGAAGATATCTCTCTGGAATCTCCACTTATTTTATAGCCTTTTTCTTCTATAAAGTCTATCAACTTACGATAAGTATATTTTATATTATCATATATATCCACATGTTTCATTGAAACAAAAGTTCCTCCTTCAATAATTTTCACATTTGGATAGTCAAAGTCCAAAGGAATTATTGCTCCAATATAATTTATCATTAAATCACTTTTGTAATTTATATTTTCTTTAAAAATGGAAGAAAAAAACTTCATAGTTTCAAAAGGTAAATCTTTTACAATATTATTAAGTTTTTTAGCAGCAATTTCATATTCAAAAATATCATAAGGATATTTCACTTCAACAGGAATTATTTTTATTTTTTCTAATTCTTTTATTATAGGAACAGGATTTTCACTTTCAATAATTTTATTAAGTTCATATATTTTTTTCTCAATAGCTTCTTTTGATTTTAAAAGTTCTGAAATTTTTCCTTCTATATCTAAAATTTTTTCTTTTAAAAAAGAAAGGCTCTCTTCAGGATTTCTACTTTTAAAATATTCTTTTATATTATTAAGTGAAAATCCTGAATTTTTTAAAGAAATAATAAAATTAAGTCCTGAAAATTGATCTCTTGAATAATATCTATACCCATTTTCATTATCAATGAAAGCTGGCTTAAAAATATCTATTTTATCATAATATATAAGAGTCTGCCTTGAAATATTAAAAAATTCTGCAATTTCACTTATTGTATAAAATTTTTTCATAAAAATTCTCTCCTAAAAAATTAAAAATTTTTATTGACTATATAGTATACTATATAGTTTATAATGACAATAGTCAAAAAATTTATATTTATTTTATAGAGGTAAAAAATGAAAAAAGTCAGTCTTGAAAATGGAAGTGTGAAAAAACTGTTCTTCAGTTTTGCTATTCCAAGTATTATTGGTATGCTTATTGTATCTATGCAGATGATGATAGATGGATTTTTTATTGCTAACACTGTAGGAGCACAAGGTCTTGCTGCAATAAATCTTTCTATCCCTGTTGTAAACTTTGTAATGAGTACTGCAATGATGATTTCTGCAGGAGGAGGGGTTTACTGCTCCATCGCTCTTGGAAATAACCAAAAAAGAAAAGCTAATGAAATATTTTCTTTTACATTTGCAACTTATATTACAATCTTAGGAAGTCTTGCTCTTATAGGAATTATCTTTATTGATGAAATTATAAATATTCTGGGAGCAACTCCATCTTTGGCACTTATGGTAAAACCATATCTTTTAACTATGCTTACTCTAAATATTTTTTATAATTTTCCTATTTTTACAGAAACATTTATAAAAATAGCAAACAAGCCTCAATTTGTTTTTGTAAGCTGTTTCACTTGTTTTACTGGAAATGTGATAGGAGATTATATCTTTATTGTTAAACTTGGAATGGGAGTTTTCGGTGCAGCTCTTGCAACTTGTTTAGCTGATGGAATTGCAGGGCTTATTCTTATGAGACAATATATAAAATCAAGAAGTGCAGTTTCTCTTGTAAAACCAAAAGGAGATAGAAACCTTTTAGGAAAAATTTTATACAATGGAAGTTCTGAAATGCTTACTGTTGTCTCAAGTGCTGTTGCAACTTTTATTTTCAACCTTATTTTAATGAAAAGAATTGGAGAAATAGGTGTTTCTGCACTTACTATTGTTTTTTATGTAAACTCTGTTGTTAATATTTGCCTTTATGGACTTTCTCAGGCTCTTCAGCCTATAGTTTCATATAATCTTGGAGCAAAAAGAATTGATAAAATAAAAGAAGTTCTAAGAACTGCTTTTATAACAGGAGCTGGAATAGGAATTTTCTTTTTTGTTATTATGAAATTAAAAAGCTCTTTTATTGTAGATATGTTTTCCAAGGGGAATAAAGAACTTGAACTTCTTACAAAAGAAGTTTTAAATATTGTTGTATTTCAATATCTTTTTTCTTTTGTAAATATAACTGCAAGTTCATTTCTTACTGCTATAGAAAAGCCTCTTGAATCAGGTGTAGTTGCTTTTGCAAGATCTCTTGTTTTTACAGCAGGATTTCTTCTTACTCTTCCTCTTATTTTAGGAAACACAGGTTTATGGCTTGCTCTTCCTGTAGGAGAATTTTTCTGTATGACAGTAAGTATCCCTCTTATGATTTTTTCTTACAAAAAAATAAAAACTAAAATTATGAAAAGCATTGACAAATCAGCTAAAATATAATACTATAAATTAAATATCAAAGGGGAGTAGTTGATAATCACAGTGTCAACAATCACGGTTAATCTTTAGGGTTAATCTGGTACTGTGAACCTAGTTTCACTTAGTAGGTAACGAGACTTTTAATATAATTTTTTGGTGTGCCCAGAAAATTATATTGGGAGTCTTTTTTTTCTATGTAAAAACAAATTAAGAAATTTTATTTATTAGGTTTATTAAATTTCTTGATTTACTTATCTATATTAAATTAGCAAAAAAATAATTTTTAAAAATTTTATAAAAGGAGTAATGTATGAAAAAGTATTTTTTTAAATCAACGGAAGAAGTCTTAAAAGAATTTTCTGTTACTGAAAAAGGTCTTACTAAAGAAAAAGCTGAACTTTCTAGAAATCTTTATGGTGTTAATGAACTTCAAGAACACGAAAAAGAAAAAGCATGGGTTATTTTTCTTTCACAATTTAAAGACTTTCTTGTAATAATCCTTATCATAGCAGGTATTATTTCTATGATGACTGGAAATATTGAAAGTACTGTTGTTATTTTTGCTGTTATTATTATGAATGCAATTTTAGGAACTGTTCAACATTTAAAAGCAGAGTCATCTCTTGAAAGTCTTAGAAACATGGCATCTCCAAAAGCAAAAGTAGTAAGAGATGGAATAAAAATAGAAATACCTTCAAAAGATGTTGTTGCTGGAGATATTGTTTATCTTGAAGCTGGAGATATTGTTCCTGCTGATGGAAGAGTCCTTGAGAGTTTCTCTCTTATGGTAAATGAAAGTTCTCTTACAGGAGAATCTGAAAGTGTTGATAAATTTTCAGAAGCTATAGCTGAAGAAAATATTCCTCTTGGTGATCAAAGAAATATGGTATTCTCAGGAAGCCTTGTTACATATGGAAGAGGGGTTGTTATTATAACAGCTGTAGGTATGAAAACAGAGCTTGGAAAAATTGCAAGTCTTATGAAAGAAACTAAAGATAAAGCTACACCTCTTCAAGTTTCACTTGATAATTTTGGTAAAAAGCTTTCTATATCTATTCTTGTTCTTTGTGGTGTAGTTTTTGCAATAAACCTTTATCATGGAGTAAATCTTCTTGAATCACTTCTGTTTGCTGTTGCTCTTGCTGTTGCAGCGATTCCTGAAGCTCTTGGTTCAATAGTTACTATAGTTCTTGCAATAGGAACTCAAAAAATGTCAAAAGAAAATGCTATTATTAAAAAACTTAAAGCTGTTGAGGGGCTTGGTTCAATATCTGTAATCTGTTCAGATAAAACAGGTACTCTTACTCAAAATAAAATGACTTCAAAGAAAATCTATGTAAATGATAACCTTGTTAATGCAGAAGATATTAATATAAATGATAAATATCAAAGAATGCTTCTTGATTTTGGTGCTTTATGCAGTGATGCTGTTAGTGAAGGAGGAAAAGAGATAGGAGATCCTACTGAAGTTGCTCTTACAAATCTTGTAAGAAAATTTGGTTTAAGTGAGCTTGACATCAGAAAAGAATATCCAAGACTTTCTGAAATTCCTTTTGATTCTGATAGAAAACTTATGAGTACTCTTCATAAAATTGACGGTAAATTCTACATGGTAACAAAAGGAGCTCTTGATATCCTTCTTAGAAGAACAAAATATATCTATGACTCTAATGGAATAAGACCTGTTACAGATGAAGATATTGTTAAAATTGAAAATACAAACTATGAACTTTCAAGCAATGGTTTAAGAGTTCTTGCATTTACATTCAGAAACTTTTCTCTTGAAAAAGAACTTACAAAAGAAGATGAAAATGATTATGTTTTCCTTGGACTTATCAGTATGATTGATCCTCCTAGAGAAGAATCAAAAGAAGCCGTTAAAAATTGTCTGAAAGCAGGTATAAAACCTGTTATGATAACAGGAGACCACAAAGTTACTGCTGTTGCAATAGCTAAGGAAATAGGAATATTTAAAGAGGGAGATGAGGCTCTTAACGGAATTGAATTAAGTTCTATGACTGAGGAAGAACTTCATGAAAGAATTGAAAAAATTTCTGTTTATGCAAGAGTTTCTCCTGAAGATAAAATAAGAATCGTTTCTGCATGGCAAGCAAGAGGAAAAATTTGTGCTATGACAGGAGATGGAGTAAACGATGCTCCTGCTCTTAAAAAAGCTGACATTGGTATTGCTATGGGAATTACAGGAACTGAAGTTTCAAAAGATGCTGCTTCTATGATTCTTGCTGACGATAACTTTGCTACAATAGTAAAAGCTGTGGCAACAGGAAGAAATATTTATGCTAATATAAAAAATTCTATAAGATTCCTTCTTTCTGGAAATATGGCTGGAATTCTTTCTGTTTTCTATGCTTCAATAGCTGGACTTGCAATGCCTTTTGCACCTGTTCATCTTTTATTTATAAATCTTGTTACAGACAGTCTTCCTGCTATTGCTATTGGAATGGAGCCTGGAAAAGATAATGTTCTTGAAGAAAAACCAAGAGATATAAATGAACCTATCCTTGATAAAAATCTTTCTGTTAAAATTATGCTTGAAGGATTCCTTATAGCTGTATTTACTATGACTGGATATTATATTGGTCTTAAATCAGGAGGAGCAGGAGTTGGAAGCACAATGGCATTTGCTATACTTTGCCTTGCTAGATTATTCCATGGCTTCAACTGCAGAGGAAAAAATAGTATAATAAAATTAGGACTTATGTCAAATATTTATTCAGTTCTTGCATTTTTAGTAGGCACTTTCCTATTAAATGTGATATTATTTAATCACAGCATTGGAAATCTTTTTGAAGTTGCTGAACTTACTGGAAAACAATTTATGTATATCTATATCCTTGCATTTATACCTACTATAGTAGTTCAGATATGCAGATTCATAAAATATGATTTAAAAGAAAAAAACTAAGACTATGAAAAAATAAAAGGAGCAGAGATATGAATTTTAAGAAAAATATTTTATATTCTAAAAAATTTATAATATTTTTATTTATGATTTTCTCATATGCAGTATCATATTCTGCTCCATTTTCTAACTCTTCTGAAATAAAAAAAGAAACAGAAAAAACTTTTATTATAAAAACAGAACCTCATAACCCTGTTGAATACTATATTGCTGCAGGAAAAACTGATACAGCAGTACATTTTTATGAAAATAAAAGTGAACTTCTTATCATTCCTCAGAAAATAAAAGATTTTTTTGTTGAAGAAGAATATGCAGAGTATATTAAGCCCTATGCTGAATCTTTGCTTTCAGATCTTTATGATATAGCTACAGATATAACCCGTTCCATGAGAAATTAAAATTTTTCGGTTAAACAAAATAAGAACTAAATTTAATCTTTATTTAATCGGAGGAAATTACTATGGGAACTATGAAAACAACATTAACTGATGACTTAAGAAATGACAGAGCCCGTTATCTTAGAAATCTTGAAAAAAGCAGAAATGAAAAATACTATAAAATGGATACAGAAGCTGTTGTAAGCTCTTATGCTATCTTTTTTGCTTATGTGGGAATATGTTTGTTTTATCTGTATCTTTTCTGTGAATATCTTCTTACATTAGTGTAAATATAAAATTAATTAAAGAAAGTAAGCTGTTGCATTTTATAAATTATAAAATACAACAGCTTTTTTAATGTTAACCTTTCTCTTAATAAAAGTATACTTTTTTATATATTCTTTTTAAAATATATTAAGCAGGAGGTTTGATATTATTATGAACTTTGATATAAGAAAATATATTGATAAAGAAATAACAAAAAAAGAAGCATTTAATCTATGTAATTTAAAGGGAAATGACCTTCTTTATCTTTTTGCTGCAGCAGATGAAGTAAGAAATAAATATTGTGGAAATGTTTTAGAAATATGTACAATTACCAATGCCAAATCAGGAAAATGCAGTGAGAATTGTAAATTCTGTGCTCAGTCTGTTTTTTATAATACAGGAGTAAAATCATATCCTTTAAAAGATAAAGAAACTTTAAAAAAAGAATTTTATGAAGCATATAAAAATGGAAGTACAAGATTTGGAATTGTGACAAGTGGAAAATCTTTTGAATATGGGACTTATGATTTTAATGTAATTATTGATTTTATAAAAGAAATTATGTCTGAAAAACCTGAAGCTGAAATATGCTGTTCCTTAGGACTTCTAGGAGAAAAGGAAATGTCAGCCCTTAAAAAAGCTGGAGCTTCAAGATATCACTGCAATATTCAGACTTCTTCTGAAAAATATTCTGTTTTTGCTGCTTCTACACACTCTTTTGAAGATAGAATTAATACTGTTAAAAATGCTCAGAAATCTGGGCTTCAAGTATGCTGTGGAGGAATTATAGGAATGGGAGAAACATGGGAAGACAGAATAAATATGGCATTTGCATTAAAAGAACTTAATCCTCAGGGAATTCCTATTAATATTTTAAATCCTATAAAAGGAACTCCTTTAGAAAACAGAAATTTTCTTTCTCCTGAAGAAGTTTTAAAAACTATTGCTATTTTCAGACTTATTTTAAAAGATAAAAATATAAAAATAGCTGCTGGAAGAGAAAGTGTTTTTAAAGATTTCATGGGAAGTGGTTTTTTATCTGGGGCAAATGGAATGCTTACAGGAGGATACCTTACAGTAAAAGGACGAAATATTGAAGATGATCTTAAATTTATTAAAAATATTGAAAATTTATGGAATAACATATAGTATAAATTAAAAGAAAGTGCTGTATTCCTATTTATAGGTTTGCAGCACTTCATTTTTATTTTATTTCCAGTCTATTGATTTTTTTACAGCTTCAAGAAGTTCTCTTATATCCTGAGAATAAACCTCTCCAATATTTCCTATTCTAAAGCTTTCTATTTCTGTTACTTTACCAGGATATATTACAAATCCTTGCTTTTTAAGATTTTGGTAAAATCTTTCAAAATTATATCCTTCTGATTCAGGAGCTATAAAAGATGTAATTATAGGAGACTGATATTCCTCTGAAATAAGAGTTTCAAATCCTAGTTCTTTCATTCCCTCTCTTAAAATCTTATTATTTTCTGTATATCTAGCTTCCCTTGCCTTTATTCCTCCCTCTTCTCTTAATTCTGCAAGTGCCTGATAAAAGGCTCTCACTGTATGAGTTGGAGAAGTAAAACGCCATTTTCCATGATTCTCTTCCATTGTTTTCCATTGATTATATAAGTCAAGTGAAAGGGAACGAGCCTGACCTGAACATTTTTCAAGAACATCTCTTTTACATATTATAAATGAAAATCCTGGAACACCCTGAATACATTTATTTGAAGAACTAATTATAAAATCTGCCTGAAGTTCTTCAAGGTCTATACATACTCCTCCAAAACTTGACATAGCATCAACTATAAAAGTTTTTCCAAATTCTTTTACTACTTTTCCTATTTCAAAAACAGGATTTAATATTCCACTTGTTGTTTCACTGTGAACTACTGAAACATGAGTAATTTCAGAATCTTCTTTAATAATTTCTCTTACTCTTTCAGGATTTACAACAGTTTTATCTCCAAATTTTTCTATTCTGAAATTAAGTCCTAAAACAGAAGCAATTTCACCCATTCTATTTCCATAAGCTCCATTTGCAAGAACAAGAAGTTTTCCTTTTTCTTTAGGAACTGCTGTTCCTATTACTGATTCCACTCCAAAAGATCCACTTCCTTGCATAAGAACTGCTGTATATTTTTCTCTGTTTTCTTCTTTTACACAAAGGCTTACAAGTTCTTTTCTTATATCCTCAACTATATTATTATAATCTTTATCCCATGTACACCAATCTTTAAGCATTGCAGTTCTTACTCCTCTGCTTGTACTTAAAGGCCCTGGAGTAAGTAAAAGATAAGGTCTTTTTAAACATTCATCAAGTCTATCCATTTTATTTCTCTCCCCCCTTAAAAGCTAAGCTCTTTCTCCCATTTGTAATCTATTATTTATAATTTCTACTGCCATAGGAACTTTTGAAATATCTTCAATAACCATATGTGCCCCTGCAGAAATCATCTTTGCAGCAACTTCTTCCATTTTTTCTTTAAGTTCTTCTTCAGAAAGATTTTTTACTTCTTCTTCAGTTAATCCAAGCTCACTGCTTCCTTTTAAAACTCCAACAGTCCATACTTTAGCATTTCTTCCCTCTTTTATATCTGATATTGTATCTCCTACTTTTAAAACACAGTCTAAATCACCTGTTTTTAAATAATCCATATTTTTAAATATCATATATGGATATGGTCTCCCTGCTGCAACAGAAGAAGGAGTGATATAAAAATCTGGTGAATATCCTTTTGCAGCTGCACCAGGAACTACTATATCCATCATTTCTTTTGTATAACCTGTTGTAGAACCTATTTTTATTCCACTGTTTCTAAGAAGTGTCACTGTTTCTATACAATGTGGAACAGGAGTTGTATATTCAGCAAGGATTTTAAAAAGTTTTTCCTCAAAATTTTTATACATTTCATTCACATCGTTCATATCCCATTTTCTTCCGTATTTTTCTTTCCATAAATCAGAAATTCTTTTTCCTGAAAGCATTGCTTTTATATGATCTATTTTTAAAAGCCCCATAGGTGCTCTTGCTTCTTCAAGAGTTACATCTATTCCTTTCTCTTTAAAAATTTCTAAAAATACTTTTACTGGAGCAAAACATCCATAATCAACAGTTGTTCCTGCCCAGTCAAAAATAACAAGTTCAATATTTTTCATTTCTCTCTCCTTAATCTTTATTTTTTAATTTTCTTCTTTTTAATACTTTCAAAATTATCTGATAAATTATTTTTATCACTATATTTGTTCCTAAAATTACAACTGACATTGCTGATGCCTTTGCTATTTCTCCTGCATCATCAAGGTTTACAACTGCCACAGCTAAGAGATTAAGATTTGAAGTATAAAGAAATACCAAAGCTGAAATTGTAACCATTGAATTTACAAAATAATAGAAGAATATTTCAAGAACTGCATCCATACACATAGGAAGTGTTACATGAATAAATGTTTTATACCAAGGTATTCCTATTGAAAGAGAAACTCTTTCAAATTCTTTATCTAATTTCTTTAAAGCTGTATTTGCTGTAAGAAATGATATTGAATAAAAGTGAATTACATTGGCAAGAACCATAATCCATATTGTTTTATACAGAAAATGAAAAGGATTTGTCACTGCAACATCTGTAAAAGGAATAGTAAAAGCCGTTTTATTAAAGAAAAATATAAAAGCTATACCTATTACCATTCCAGGAAGTGCAAGAGGAATTATTGATAAAAAATAAATCATCTTATCAACTATGGTTTTCTTTTCTTTTTTCTCTGTAAGATAAGCACTCATAAAAGTAAGAACTGTTCCTGCTATTCCTGATAACAAAGCCAATATGAAAGAATTTTTAAAAAATAGAAAAACTCCTCCGTTATAATCATAAAACTTAAAGTTTTTTAGACTAAAACTTAAATCATATGGCCATAGTTTTGAAAACGCTGAAACAAAAATTGTAACAAATACTGAAATAATACTTAGACAAATAATTGTCATATAGATGTAATAAAATGTATCTCTTATTTTATCTTTCTTAGGAACATATGCCTTTGATTTAGCATTAAATACAACACTTTGTTTCTTCTGAACTTTCTGGTCTATTATAAAAGCTATCACAGAAGGAATAAGAAGTATTATACTTACAACTGCTCCCATTGCCATATTGTTCTGTCCAACTACTTTTATATATACATCTGTTGCAAGGACACTGTAATTTCCTCCTACAACCTTAGGAGCTCCAAAATCTGTAAATGTCAGAATAAATGCAACTATAAACGATGATATAAAACCATATTTAATATTAGGAAGAGTTATTGTAAAAAACTTCCTTATATTTCCAGTTCCTAACATATCTGCTGCTTCATAAAGTCTGTAGTCAGTAACAGAAAGGGCTATATTAAGCACTAAAAATACTTGTGGAAATATAAATAAAACTTCTGCTATTATTATTCCTATTGGTCCGTAAAGATTAATATCAAATGCAAGAGATGGAAAATTATCAAAAAATCCAGTAGTAACTGCACCTTTTCTTCCAAACATATATACAAGAGCTATTCCATGCATCATAGTGGGAGCAAAAAGAGGAAGCATACCTATATATTTAAAAATCTCTTTAAACTTTATTGTTGTCCTTTGAATTCCATATGCAAATATAAAAGCTAAAATAATTGATATAACACTTGAAATCGTTGAAACAAACAAAGTATTTTTTAGAGAAATAATCATATTTCTGCTTGTAAAATAATCATAAAAATTTTTAAGTCCTACATATTCTCCACTGTTATTCTGAAAAGATTTACATATAAGCATTCCAATAGGAAAAATTATAATTATTATAAGAAATGCAAGAATAAATAAAGTGAGAATCTCTTTTATAATTTCATCTTTTGTTTTTTCCATTTTTACACCCTATTAAAATTCATATAATAATTTTTATCAATTTCTAGAAGAAATTTATTTCCTACACATAAATTTTTTTCATCTATCATTTCACAAGGAACTTCAACTTTTAAAAGTTCTTTATTATTTCTGAAAAATAATCTGTATGAAGGCCCTAGATATTCCCAGCTTTCTACTTCTCTCATAACAGTTTTGTTTTCTGTTTCGCTGTCTATTTCAGAAACTATTTTTATATGCTCTGGACGAATTGAATTTCCGTCACTTAAAAAATTAATTTTTCCAATAAAGTCTGCTACAAAAAGTGAGTTTGGTTTCTCATAAATCTCTCTTGGAGTCCCAACCTGCATAACTTCCCCTGACTGCATAACCATTATTTTATCTGATACAGAAAGAGCCTCTTCCTGATCGTGAGTTACCATTATTGTTGTAAGTCCTAATTTTTTCTGAAGCATCTTTATGTCATTTCTTAGTTTTTCCCTTACTTTTGCATCAAGAGCTGAAAGAGGTTCATCAAGAAGCAGAACATCAGGTTCAAGAGCTATTGCTCTTGCAAGGGCAACTCTTTGCTGTTGTCCTCCACTCATTTCATTTGGATATTTATTACTTATTCCTGCAAGACCTACCATTTCAAGAACTTCCAACACTTTATTTTTTATTTTATCCTTTGGCATTTTTTTATTTTCAAGTCCATAAGCTATATTTTCCCATACTGTCATATTTGGAAATAATGCATATGACTGGAATACTATTGAAAAGTTTCTTTTTGAAGGATGAAGATTTGATATATCTTTTCCTTTTAAAAATATATGTCCTGAATTAAGTTCCTCAAGACCTGAAATTGTTCTTAAAAGAGTTGTTTTTCCACAACCTGAAGGGCCTAAAAAAGAAATAAATTCTCCTTTTTCAATAGTTAAATTTATATTTTTTAATGCCTGAAATTTACCATAATATTTATTTACATTTTTTATTTCTAAATAACTCATCAATTCCTCCGTTTTCAAAGCACAGAACCATATTATTTTTGTTCTGCTTTAGCTCCGAATTTATCACTCCATTTATCAAGAATTTCATCTTTATGTGCTGCAAGCCATGAAAAATCATTTTCAACAAGATGAGATACAGGATCTTTTGGATATCCTTCAGGAACTGGATTTCCTATATCCACACTTGTAATTGCATATTGTGTTCCATACAGTTTCATCACTTCATCTGAAACAGCCCAGTCTAAAAATATTTTCGCTTCAGGTTTTATATTTTCTTTCTTTATAAGAGCATTTGCTTCTGAGTCCCAACCTGATCCTTCAGGAGGAAATACTACAGCTATAGGATTTCCCTCATTCATAAGTTTTACACAAGGATAATCATAAGATATTCCTATAGGATATTCTCCGCTTGTTGCCTGTTTTGCAGGTTTTGATCCTGAATGTGTATAAACTCCTATATTTTCATGAAGTTTTTCCATATAATTCCATGCATTATCTTCACCCATAATTTGTATAAATCCTGCTACTGCTAAAAATCCTGTTCCTGAAGAAGCTGGATGAGGCATTGAAATAAGACCTTTATATTCTGGTTTTAATAAATCTTCATATGTTTCAGGAACTGGAAGATTTAATTTTTTCATTTCTTCTTTATTTACTGCAAAAGTTGCCATCCATGCATTGTTTCCTACCCATACAGGAACTTCTGATGAATCTTTAAATCTTGGATTTACTCTTTCTATTCCTTTTGGAGCATAAGGCTCTAAAAGTTTTTCATTATCAAGCATTAAAAGTCCTGAAGCTGCTGTTCCCCATACAACATCTGCCTGAGGATTATCTTTTTCTGCTAAAATTTTAGTTATTACAACTCCTGTAGAATCTCTTGTTATGTTAACCTTAATATCTGGGTAATGTTTTTTAAAATTTTCTAAAAATAATGGAATTTGTTCATTTTCAAGTGCTGTATATACATTTATTTCTTTTACTGCTTTTTTGCTTTCTTCTGCACCACAACCTGTTAAAATAAGTCCTGTCAATAAAACTGCTGCTAATTTTTTCATTTTCATCCTCCAATGTTTAATTTTTAATAATTTTAGCACGACAATGTAAAAAAATTTTTTATCATATGTAAAAAAAATGTAATTTTTATATAGATATACCTCCTTCCTTTTAATATCATTTTTATTATGAATATCCTATTAAGTATGCTATAATTGTAATGAATTTTAATTTAATAATTTACACAGAGGTATTTATTTATGAAAATTGCAATAGTAGGAGCTCCAGACTCTGCTGAAAAAATTTATTCAGCTCTTGCTCCTTCGTATGAAGAGACAGACTTTATTATCCGTACTGCTGAAAGAGTAGAAGATATGATAAATCTTATTCAAGATATAGAAGAAGATGTTGATGGATTTTATCTTACTGGTACAGCAGTTTATTATGCTCTAAATGAAAAAACAAATATTACAAAACCTGTTGTTTATACTAAAAGAGGAATTACAGGAGTCATTAAATCATTTTGGGAATTTCAAGAAGATAAAAATAAAATTTGTAATTTAAAAGATATAAAGCTTGGTCTTGATGTAGTTGAAGAAAAAAATTTCCTTGAAGCTCTTAAAGAGTTTGATATAAAAATAAAAGATTATTATCTTCAAAAATACAACTATCACAAAACAGAAGCTGATTATCTTAAAGAATATCTAAATAAATTTAAAAATAAAAAAATTAACTGTGTTTTTACAGCATTTGGATATATCTATAAAGCCTTAAAAGAAAAAAATTTCCCCGTTTATAGACTTCAGGCAACCAATGTTGAAATCAGAGAAGAATTTAAAAATCTTCAGACTAGAATTAAAATGACTAAAGCAGAAAACAGCAGAATCAGTGTAGAAATAATAAAAATTTTAAAATCAGAAGGTATCTCAAATAACATACTTGCTGATAAAGTTCAGTTTGAAAAAGATTTACTTCAATATTCACAAGAGGTTGATGGAAGTATCCAGTCTGCAGGAAATGATGAATATCTTATTCTTTCTAACAAAGGACTTTTAAATAATCCTGAAAATATTAATATACTTCTTTCTATTATAAAGAAATATACTTCAAAAGGATTTGCTGCAGCTGTTGGAATTGGAGAAGGGAATACTCTTTTCTTATCAGAAAAAAATGCAAGATCTGCACTTAAAATAAGCAGCTCTGAAGGTCAAAGTAATATTTTCTTTTCAGATGGGACTCAAATAAAAGGGCCTTTAATGGAAAAAAGAGAGATAGTATATAAAAATTCATCTGATGAAAAAATATTAGAAATATCAAAAAAAACAGGAGTGAGTGCTCTTTATTTAGAAAAAATAAAATCTGTTATAAAAAGACAGGAAAAAAATTCTTTTACAAGTTCTGAGCTTGCTGAATTTTTAAACATCAGTGAAAGAAGCACAAATAGAATCATAAAAAAAATTATTGAAACAGGTTATGCTTCTGCAGTCAAATATGAAAATTCATCAGGAGCAGGAAGACCTAGAAGAAAAACAGAATTTCATTTTTAATACTTTTCTATAAAAGACAGAATTATTGAGTAAAATTCATATTCTGTCTTTTTTTTTATTATTTTTTCTATATTTTTATATAAAATAATAATATATTTTTACTATTTAAAAACATGTTTTTTGTATTTTATTAAGATTTTTTGTATTTTTTATTGACATTTAAAGAAAAATAATATATACTCATTTTATAATAAAAGTCCTATTAAGGACACAGACTAAAATTAAGTTTTGGGAGGAAATATGGAACATTTAGATCAATGGTTTTATGCAAAGCACCCTTTAATGTGGGCAGTTGCTATTTTTGGAGTGGCTCTTACTCTTATACAATCTACACTTATTATGAGAAAATCTATTAAAGCTGGTTATGAACTTGGTATCACTAAAGAAGAAATGAGAAGAGGAATAAAAACAAGTGCAATTTCAAGTATCGGACCTGCAATGGGAGTTGTTGGAAGCTTACTTGCACTTCTTGTTACAATGGGATCTGCTGTATCTTATGTTAGACTTAGTCTTATTGGTGGATCTAACTACGAGGCAATGGCTGCAAACTTCGGAGCAAAAGTTTTAGGTTCTGAACTTTCTACAAGTATGTCTCCTGTAGTATTTACAAATGCTCTATGGACAATGGCACTTGGACTTTTTGGATGTCTTGTTTTCGTTTTCTTATTCGGACATAAAATGGATTCTGTTAATAATCTTCTTACTAACGGAAGAAAAGCTCTTCTTCCAGCTGTAAGTCTTGGAGCTATGCTTGGATCTTTTGCATATTTCAATGTTGATAATGTTTTAAAAATAAAAACTAATCCTAGAGTAGCTTTATCTGCTATATTCGGTGCAGTAGTAATGTTTGCATGTCAAAAAATAGGAGACAAAAGTCCTAAATTAACTTGGCTTAAAGAATGGTCTTTAACATTTGCAATGTTTGGCGGAGCAATAGTTGCTACACTTATTGTAAGATAAAATTAATTGAGGAGGATTTTTAAATAATGATTAACGAAAATCAAATTTATGATAATTATTTAACTGGTATCACTAAAATAGGAAGAGCAACTATGCTTTTAGGAATGCTTGCTACTTTACTTCCTGCACTTTTAATGACTTTCTATTTTGGATATAATCCTGGTATTTCTGCAATAATTGCAGGAGCTGTTTGTCAGATTTCTGTTTCAGGAGCTTTCTGGTTCAGTGAACCTATAAGTTACTATCCAATAGTTGGAAGAGCTGGTTTATATATGACTTTCCTTTCTGGAAATACAGTTAATGTTAGAATACCTGCAGCTATTTCTGCACAACAAGCTTCTGGACATACTTCAGGAACAAATAAGGGTTCTATCATGGGAACTGTAGGTATGGGAGTTTCTGTATGGGTTTGTGCTATTCTTCTTACTTTATCTATTATTGCAGGAGAAGCTATTCTTTCAAAAGTTCCAGCTTCATTTATGACAGTTTTAAGTCTTATCATTCCTGCTCTTTTTGGAGGAATCTTTACTCAGTTTGCTATAAAATCTCCAAAAACTGGAGTTTTTGCTCTTGCAGTATGTTACATTATGATGCAGGTTGTTAAAATTCTTCCTGGAAACTTATCTTTCCTTATTACTGTTGTAGCTGTTTTCTCGTCTATTTATGTTGCTAAAAAACTAATGGACAAAGAATTAAAAAAAAAAGGAATAGAAGAGTAAATCTCTTTAAAGGAGGCTGTCTTGAACAAAGAAAGAATTATTGATGATTTTATAAAAATGATAAAAATTCATTCTCCTTCTAAAAAAGAAAAAGAGTTTGCTGATTACATGGTAAATCTTTTAAAAGAATTAGGAGCTGAAATATACTTAGATAATGGATTTAAAAATTATGGGGGAAATGCTCCTACAATATTTGCAAAAATAAAAGGAAATATTGAGGGAGAAGGAGTAACTCTTGCAGCTCATATGGATGTCATAGAGCCAAACTCAAATGTAAATCCAATTATTGAAAATGGAATCATAAAAACTGATGGAACTACCACTCTTGGAGGAGACGATAAAGGTGGAATTGCATGTATTGTTGAAACTTTAAAAACTCTTAAAGAAAATAATATATCACATGAAGATATCTATGTTCTTTTAACTCCTTGTGAAGAATCTGGGCTTCAAGGGGCTAAAAATGTTGACTGGACTCTTGTTCCTGAAAATATAAAACCTGCTAAAAATATGCTTGTTATTGACAATGCAGGAAGAGCTGGAATAATTGCTCATACTGCTCCAAGCAAATATGACTTTGAAATTACTTTCAAAGGAAGAAAAGCTCATGCAGGAATTGAACCTGAAAAAGGAATAAATGCTGTATGTTTTGCTGCCCATGCAATTTCTCAAATGAACATAGGGCGTATTGATTCTCTTACAACTTCAAATATAGGAATAATTAATTCTAATTCACCTACAAATGTTGTTCCTGACACTTGTTTTGTAAAAGGAGAAATCAGAAGCCATTCTGAAGAAAAAATTCTTGAAATAATAAAAGAATATGATTTAGCATGTAAAAAAGCTGCAGAGAAATTTGAAGGTACATATGAATTTAATTATATATGTGATTTCCCTACTTTAAAACCTAAAGATAATTTAAAATTTGCAAAGGAATTTGCTGCTGTTTATGAAAGCCTTGGAGTAGAAACAGAATTAAAAGTTATTGGTGGAGGATCTGACAGCAATATTTTTGCAAAAGAAGGATATAATTCCATTATTATAGGAGTTGGTATGAACAATGTTCATACTGTAGATGAATACTTGGAAATAGAAGAGCTTTATAAAACTACAGAAGCTGTTATTAAATATATTTCCAAATAATCAGAAAGAGGATTTCAAATGACAAAAGAAGAATTAAAAGAAAAAGTAGTAAAAGCTATTGAAGAAAACAAAGATATTATTATTGCTGCTGGAAGAAAAATATATTCAAATCCTGAATTTGGATATAAAGAGTTTGAAACAACAAAAACTGTAAGAGAATTCTTTAAAAATGAATTTAATATAGAAACTGAAGATAAAATTGCTTACACTGGATGCAGAGCAAGAATAAACGAAGATAAAGAAGGGCCTAAGATTGCTCTTCTTGGTGAACTTGATGGTATTTCATGCAGTGAACACTGTGATGCAAATAGTATAGGAGCTTCCCATACATGTGGGCATAATGTTCAAATTGCAGGTATGCTTGGAGCTGCTGTTGGTCTTATTAAATCAGGAGTGTATAAAGAACTTGATGGAAAAATAGATTTCATGGCAACACCTGCTGAAGAATTTATTGAGCTTGCATATAGAAGTAAATTAAAAGAAGAAGGACATATAAAATTTTTCGGTGGAAAACAAGAGCTTATAAGAAGAGGAGCTTTTGATGATGTTAATATGGCTATGATGTTCCATGTTCTTGACACTGGAGATAAAAAAGTTCTTACAGGTCCTGTAAGCAATGGATTTATTGGAAAAGAAGTTAAATTTATAGGTAAGGAAGCTCATGCAGGTTCTGCTCCTTATGAAGGAATAAATGCTTTAAATGCTGCAATGCTTGCAATAAATAATGTGCATGCTCAAAGGGAAACTTTTAAAGAAGCTGACAGAGTAAGATTTCATCCTATCATCACAAAAGGAGGGGATATTGTAAATGTTGTCCCTGCTGATGTAAGAATGGAATCATATGTAAGAGCAAGAACTATTGAAGGAATGATAGATGCCAATACAAAAGTAAACAGAGCCTTAATAGCAGGAGCTATGGCTGTTGGAGCTCAGATTGAAATAACTGAACTTCCAGGATATCTTCCTATTTTAAGACATGACAACATGGAAAAAGTTCTTAGAAAAAATCTTGAATATTTAGGTCTTAGCGATAATGATATTATTGAAGGTGGAGATTTTACAGGTTCTTTTGACTTTGGAGATGTCTCTCATATTATTCCTACTCTTCATCCTATGTTTGGAGGAATAAAAGGAGCACTACATACAAGAGAATATAAAATAACTGATGAGGAATATGCTTATCTCACTCCTGCAAAGGCAATGGCACTTACTGTTGTTGATCTTTTATTTGATGAAGCAAAAGAAGCAAAAAATATTCTTCAAAATTTTAAACCTGTAATGACTAAAGAACAATATCTTGCTTTCATGGAATCAAATGATAAAACTATAAAAGCATAATAAAAAAAGAATAATCATTTTTTTCATAAAACAAACCAACCATAAAGAAAAAAGGAAGCCTTTAAAGCTTCCTTTTTCTTTTTAATTATTTTTTAAACATAAAATATACAGCTCCTATCATACAGATAAAAGCATAAAGGTAATTAAGTTTTATTTCCTGTTTTAGATATAAAACTGAAAATCCTGCAAAGACTACAAGAGTAATTACTTCCTGAATTATTTTAAGCTGAGCTACTGAAAAAAATTGAGCTCCTATTCTGTTTGCAGGAATAGAAAAACAATATTCAAAGAAAGCTATCCCCCAGCTTAAAACTATTGTTATAAAAAGTGCACGGCCAGTATGCTTCAGATGTCCATACCATGCAAAAGACATAAAAATATTTGATATAAAAAGCATTACCACAGGTAAAAATTTCATCTCTCTTCCCCTTATCTATTCTAATTTATTTTTCATAACTCTAAGTTTATAACAAAAGCAGAAAATATTCAATAAAATTTAAAAAATATTTTAGCTTGTTTTATTTCTTTTTTCAAAAAATAAATATATACTGATTATCTCATTGAAAATAGTATCTGATCTCCTGGAAGAAGTTCTAAAGAACCATTTGGAGTTAAATATGAGTCTCCTCTCTTTACTGAAATAATATGCATTTTGGCTGAAAGATGAAGTTCTTTTATCTGTTTATTTGCATATTCTGAATTTCTTGTAAGATAAAGTTTTTTAACTGCCAGTTCTTCAAGTTCATCAACTTCAACTTCTATATCATCTGTATGACTTTCTTCTTCTAAAAGTCCCAGCCATTTTGCCACATGTTTAAGAGTCATTCCTTGTAAAATTACAGAAAATACAACCATATAGAAAATCATATTAAACATCATCTGTGCATTATCAAGATTTTCACTTACAGCAAAGATTGAAAATATAATAGGCACAGCACCTTTAAGTCCTGCCCACGAAATAAAGAATTTTTCCTTTCCTGTAAGTTTAAAAGGAATAAGCACTAAATACACAACTATAAATCTTCCTACAATTATAATTAAGATTGCAAGTATACTTCCTTTTATTATTACTGAAAGAAGCTGTGATGGAAATACAAGAAGTCCCAAAATAATAAACATGGTTATCTGCATAAGCCACGAAGCTACTCTCATATTTCTCATAAAATTAATTCTATATTCAAATCTTTCATTTCCAATAAATATTCCCATAATATATATTGCAAGGAATCCATTTCCTTTTAAAATTGTTGTCAGAGAAAAACATATAAACAAAAATGATACTATATGAATAATCATAAATTCTTCTCTTTTTATCTGCATAAGTCTGCTTATAGGAACTGTAATTTTTCCAAATAATGCCCCAAAAGCCAAACCTAAAACTATCTGTCTTATAAGAAAAATTATTCCCTGAAAAATGTGCATATCTCCTGATGTGGCTTTATACATTGAAAGAAAGAAAAGAATAAGTGCATATGCCATTGGATCATTGCTTCCTGATTCAATCTCTATTATTGTTCTTATTCTCTTTTTTAATTTAGATTCTCCTAAAATTGACATTACTGCAGCTGCATCTGTTGAAGATACAAATGCTCCAAAAATAAGTGATTCCATCATAGAGAAATTTGTTAAAAAATAAGTGAAAAGAGCTGCTATTACAGCTGTTAAAAATACTCCTAAGGTTGCAAGTATTCCACTTGGATAAAGTGCTGAAAGTGCATCTATCTTTTTAGTTTCCAATGCTCCTGAAAAAAGAATAAATAAAAGTGCAAAATTTCCTATATTCTGAGCTGTTGTAAAATCATCAAAATAGATTCCACCAATTCCTTCTGATCCTGCTACTATTCCTATAAACAAGAACATTATAAGCAAAGGCACTTGTGCTCTTCTGGCAATTCTTATAGAACACAGACTGAAAAATAATAAAATACCACAAATTAAAATTTTGTATTCCATAGTCCCTTAATCAACTCCTTATATATTTTTCCCTACAAATTGATTGTATCACAATTCAATACTGTTTTTGAACAAAAAAATATTTTTTCTGTTATATGACTTATCAGTCAAATTTATCTTGACTATATGGTCAAAATGGTTTATAATCTTCTGATGTAATAGTTTAATTTTTTTATTTTATGAGAGAATATCGGGGTTGAGAACATTGGCTAAGAAAAACATTAAGGAAATAAAAAGTAAGATTTTAAGCATGCTAGCTGAACATTATTCTGATTTCAAAATCAGGAAAGAATGTCTTTCTTTAATTCATGAAGGGCAGTTTGCTAATGCTGCTGTGTTCAGATATAAAGATGATAATAATTTAGATATTACTATAAAAGACTTTTCTGGTTCTCCTTGGATTATAAGAAACACTTTAGGAAAAATTTTTATTAACATTGAAGGGCATAGTATGATTAAACTTTCTGACAATCCTTCTGTTACAAAAGGAGTAGTTTTTCTTTCACCATATACTGTTGCTTTTAATTTTATTGAAGGAAAAGCCATAAAAGAATTTTCACATGGAGAAATTCCTAAGGAATTTTTTCTAACACTTGAAGAGAATGTAAAAAAAATGCATAAAAGAAATATTGTGCATTTAGATTTAAGAAATCTTGGAAATGTAATAATGAGTAAAGAGGGGTATCCTTATATTATTGACTTTCAATCTTGTATTTCTACAAAACATCTCCCTAAAAAATTAAGAAAAATTCTAAGAGATTCTGATATGACAGGAGTCTATAAATGTTGGAAAAATAGGTGTAGTGAACCTCTTGACAAAGAGAGAGAAGACTTTTTTAATGAATTTCAAAAAATAAGAAAACTTTGGGTGCTTAGAGGTTATCCTCTTCATAGATTTGTAAAACATCTGAAAGAAAAACTTTCACATAAATAAATTATAAGAAAAAGAGGCTGTAGATTTACAACAACCTCTTTTTATATAAAATTAAAAGTTAATTTTCACTTTCCTCTATGTGAAATGCCACAGAATAAACAACTGGAAATATAAACAGAGTAAGTATTGTTGACACAAAAAGCCCAAAAACTATTGTGGCTGCCATATCTCCATAAAGAGGATCTCTCATAAGAGGAAGCATTCCAAATATTGTTGTCACTGCTGCAAGGCTTACTGCTCTTATTCTGCTCACTGCAGAATCTATAAGAGCCACAAATTTATCTTTTTTAAGCACATTTATTTCATATCTTATTTCATCAACAAGAACTATCATATTTTTTATCATCATTCCTGAAAGAGAAATAACTCCTACTGCTGACATAAAACCAAAACTTTTTCCTGTTATAAAAAGCCCTGGAACAATTCCTATAAGACACAGAGGAAGTGTGGCAAAAATTAAAGCTGGTATTTTTACACTTGCAAATAAAAGCACACATATAAGGAACATTGCCATTACAGGAACTGGAACTGCCTCTAAAAGTGAATATACATTCTTAACTTGTTCTTTATATTCTCCCAGCCATTCCATAGAATATCCCTTAGGAAGTTCTATAGCTTCTATCTCTTCTTTAAATTCCTCTCTTACATCAAGAGCACTGACTCCAATAGGGACATCTGCCTGAACAGTCATTGTTCTCACTCTGTTTCTTCTCCATACTTGTCCCTCTTCAAATTTTAAGTTTCCATTTTGTATTATACTTGAAAGAGGCTGAGCTTCTAAAGTCATTCCCCATATAGGAGTCTGCTCTATATTGTTTATTTCATTTCTATTTTCTTCACTATGTTCTTTTAAAACAACTGTTACAAGTTTATCTTTATCTTTTAATTTTCCTATAGGCATTCCATCTCCTGTTCTCATAAGAGAGGTTGCCACATCAAAAGAAGTAAGTCCTGCTCTTGAACTGTCTGCCTGAGAATAATCTCCTTCCCATGTAAGCAGCTTATTTCTCCAGTCTGTTTTTATATTAAGAACATCAGGATATTTTTTCATAATATTTATTGCTTTATCTGAAAGATCTCTTAAAATCTCTGGATCTGGCCCTGAAAATGCAATTTCTAAAGGATACTGAACTGTTACTCCATTAGGATATTTTTTTACACTTACCATTACTCCAGGAAGATTTTCATTAGCAAAATCAAAAGCTTCCTGCCCTACTTTTTCAACACTTTTAACTTTATCCACATTTATAATAAGTTCTCCAAAAGATGTATTTGGCATTTCTGGAGTTGTAGAAACATAATATCTTGCAGGAGAAGCTCCTATTGTAGTTGTAATATTTATAACGCTCTCATTTTTCATAAGATGATTTGCTAATTTTCCTGCAGCTTCTTCAACTACATCTATTTTGCTTCCTTCAGGAACCCACATATTAATCGTAAATCCTTTTTTATCTGAATCAGGGAAAAATATCTTAGGTATTTTCAAAAATAATATTCCTGATAAAGCTAAAGCTATTAATACTGCTGTCAGAGTCAATTTTCTTCTTTTTAAAAGGAAATAAAGAAGTTTTCTGCATTTTTCATAAAACTTTTTCTCTCTTTCTCCTGGCTCTTTAACAGGTTCAGAAGCAAGATAAAGTTTACAATAAACAGGTGTTTGTGTAAGACATAAAACCCAACTCAGCATAAGGGAAATTCCTATTACCCAAAATGATGAACCTACATATTCACCTACATATGTAGGCATAAGATAAGCTGGAAGAAAGGCAAGAGCTGCTATTGCTGTTGCACCAAGAAGAGGCATTGCTGGTTTATGAGCTGCCTCTGAAAGAGCTTTTTCCATTTCCATTCCACTATTTTTATTTACAAGAACATTATCCACAACAACAATGGAATTATCTACAAGCATTCCCATTGCAATTATAAAAGAAGCAAGTGATACTCTCTGAAGATCTATTTTCATTGCAAGCATAAAAATAAGAGTTCCAAGTATAGAATATACCAGAGCACTTCCTATTATAAGTCCACTTCTCATTCCCATTGTTACAAGAAGAACTCCTACAACTGTTATAACAGATAAAATAAGATTTATTACAAAATTATTTATTGCTGCTGTTACAAGCTCAGGCTGATAATAAATTTTTTCAATATTTATACCAACAGGAAGTTTTTCCTTTAAATCTTCTATTTTTTTATCTATAACCTTTCCTGCATCAACTACATTTGCTCCAGCTTCAGGAGAAAGAGATATTCCCATTGCCATTTTCCCATTGAAATACATTTTCTGAGTTACAGGCTCTGTATATCCTTTTTTCAACTCTGCTATATCTCCAAGCCTTACAATTTCGTTAGTGCCATCAGGAAGTTTTTTAGAAAAAATTATCATATTTCTAAGTTTTTCTATATTTGTTATTTCATTGTTAAGATTAAGGTTTACACGAAGAGTTCCATAATCAACAGCTCCTCCCCCTGCTATAAGGTTTTCAGAAAGAAGAGAACCTGCTATAAGTTTTGTACTTATTCCAAGAGAATTTATTTTTTCTCTGTCTATTATAACTTCAACAACCTCACTTTGCTTTCCAAACTGAGCTGTCTGAGCTATTCCATTTATTGAATTCAATTCTTTTAAAATATAGTCTGTATATTTTGAAAGTTCTGAATAACTATAACCATCACTTGTTACTGCAAGAAATATTCCATACACTGCACCATAATCATCAAGAACTATTGAAGGAATTGTTCCAAGAGGCATATTAATCTGAGCATCTGATATTTTTTTTCTTACATTATCCCAATACTGATCCAACTTTTCACTTGGAACTGATTCCTGAAGTTTTATTTTTACTTGAGAATATCCTGGCTTTGAAACACTTTGAAGGTAATCTATATTAGGAATTTTCTGAAGAGCTTCCTCAACTTTATTTGTTACCTGAAGCTCTACTGAATGAGCATCCTGCCCTGGATACATGGTAATAACCAAAGCTTCTTTTATTTTAAACTCAGGATCTTCTAACTTTCCAAGTTTAAAATATGAAAAAAGTCCTCCGATAATTAAAAGAGCTACAAAGAATCTTACTACTGATGTATTTTTTATTGAGTAATCTATAAATTTCATATTAAACCACCTCTATAGCATATCTCCCACATTTGTTTCTGAGAACGGCTCAAGAAGATTTACTTTCTGCCCTTCTGTCAGTTCGTGAACTCCTTTAGTAACTATTTTTTCTCCTGCTTTTATTCCAGTAACTATAACCATTCCATCAGCATAAGGCTTTATTACATTTACATTTTTTTCACTTACCTGACCATCTTTATATACCCAGACTTTTATATCTCCTTTTTTTTCAAAAAGACTTTCTGCAGGAATTAAAATTCCCTTATCTAAGTCATTTGTGTTAAAAGAAATTTTAACAATTCCATTTGAATCTGATGGTATATTTTTAGTGTTACCTTCAATATCAAAGGTAACTGGATAAGCAAGCTTTACTGTTCCTTTTACTTTTCCTACATCAGAAAGTTTTAATTTATATTCTTTTCCATTATGAATAAAGACAGCTTCTGAAATATTATTCATCTTATCCATTTCCTTTTCAGAAACACTTATTCTTGCCCTGCTGTTTCCAAGTGAAGAAATTGCAGCAACAGGAATTCCTGCTCCTGCTACAGCTCCTGCTCCTAAAAACTTTTTACTGATATATCCACTGTAAGGAGCTTTTAAAAGTGTGTCTTCAAGCTGATTTCT
This sequence comes from Fusobacterium perfoetens, assembly GCF_021531595.1. Classification (NCBI taxonomy): domain Bacteria; kingdom Fusobacteriati; phylum Fusobacteriota; class Fusobacteriia; order Fusobacteriales; family Fusobacteriaceae; genus Fusobacterium; species Fusobacterium perfoetens. Next base: position 41,195 of record NZ_JADYUD010000005.1, on the reverse strand, counting down.
GCTGTTTATTTCTCCTTGCTGTGCTGCCTGATACTGAGCAAGATTAGCAAGTTCTGCAGCTGTTGCAGCTTTTACTCCTGCAAGAGCTTCATCGTAAATTTTCTTAGGAACAGCCTTTTCTCTGTAAAGAGTTTCAACTCTTTTAAATTGTTCTCTAGCATTTACTGCAACAGCTTTTGCTGCCCTGTAAGCATTTTCTGCAGCTGCTGCTTTTCCTTTAGAAGCTTCAAGCTGAACTTCATAATCTCTTTTATCCATTTCAGCTATTATATCTCCCTCTTTTACATAGCTCCCCACTTCAACATTCATAGTTTTTATAGGTCCTGCAACTCTAAAAGCAAGGGGAGCTTCTTTTTCTGCTATTACAACAGCAGGATATTCATAAGTAAGTTTTTCAGGAATAAGAATTGCTTCTTTTGTTTCTACAGGTCTTATAATAGGTTCTGTTTTTTTACCACATCCTGCAAAAATAAGAACAACCATTATTCCAGCAATCAATTTAAGTCTCATTTTATTTTCCCTCCTCAAAAGGATTTTTTCCCATAGCTATTTTTAAACTTCCAAGAGCCATTGCATATTGAAAATCTGCTTTTTTCTTCATGCTCAAAGCATTTTCATAAGAAGAAAGAGCACTGAAATATTCCTCATCTCCTATAAGGTCTACACTTCTTTCAGCTCTTTTTTGACGAAGTCTTCCCTCTTCTGCTTTAAAATTAAGACTGCTTATATATCTTAATTCCTGAGCCTTTTCAACATTTTGATATGCTCTTGCTGTTTCAATAATTATTGTCATAAATTCTTTTTCAAGTTTTAATTCTGATATTTTTTCTCTTCTCACTGCTTTTTTATACTCATTTATATTTTTAAATCCATTAAAAATACTTAAAACTCCACTAACATTTCCATATAAAAAATCAGGATCTGAAAGAATTTCACTGCTATTATTTAAATATCCTCCCCCAAGAACTATTTTAGGAAGAAAATTAGTTATAGCTATTTTTTTTATATCACTGCTTACTTCTTTTCCTGTTTCTGTTATTTTTAAAATTTCATTCCCTGAAACTGCTGCATAAATACAGTCTTCCATTGAAGGAAGATTTTCTGGGAAAATAACTTCATCATCAAGTTCTACATCTTCAAGAGGATTAAGATTTAAAGTTCTCATAAATTTCATTTTAGCAGTTTTTAAATCTCTTTCATTTTCACTTAAAGCATATTCCTTAGCTTTAACAAAAGCTTGAGCTTTTTCATATTCCCAAGGAAGAACAGCCTCAACTTTTAAAGAAATTCTCACTTTATTTTCCAATTCCTTAGCTGATTTCACTTCATTTATAAGGGCTTCGTGTTCTGATTGAAGTGCAAGTATATAATAATATTCTCCCATAACCTGAAGCTGAAGCATTTTATCAGCAAATTTCTCTGCCAGTTCACTTATTTTTTCCCCTTTTTGTCTTGCACTGTAAAGGTACCATGTTGAAGGAACAAAAACAGGAATCTGAGCTGATACTCCAAAAGTATAAAAAGATTTATCTACAAATCTTGAAGGCATAGAAGATGGAAGTATAGCTCCAAGCATAGGATTTATACTTGATATTCCTGACTTTAAAGCACTTGTATCCACATCAAGATTTATTTCATCATTTAACTGAGTATATCCTCCCATAATATTAATAGAAGGAAGAAAATTACCAAAAGCTGTTTTTTTATCAAGAGAAGCTATCTCTCTTTCAAGACTTTTTACTTTTAAATCAAGATTTCTTTCTCTTGCTACAGAAATTGCCTCATCAAGAGATAAAGTTTTTCCATATACTGCAAGATATTCTTTTCCTGCAAGAGCTGATATTTTTTCGGCTGGCTCTTTAGTCTTTGTATTTGAACAACCTGCCAGAATTATAAGACAGAAGATTATTAAAAATTTTTTCTTCATAACAGCACTCCTTCTATGTTTTTTTATTCTGCCTGTAAAGTTAAAATAAAAATTACAAAAATATAAATTTTATAATATCTTATTACCTGATTATTATACCACTTTTGTTTTTAAATAAGCAAATAACTGTGTAATTTAATAAATTTCTATTTTATAAAAAACAAAATATATTTTGTTTCATCTTTATGATATAATTTTATAAGAAGTACATTTTTTATATATAAGGAGAATCAGTGAGACTTGAAAAATATCTTGTTCAGTGTGGAACTGGAAGCAGGAGAGAAATAAAAGAATATGTTCTTTCAGGAAGAGTTAAAATAAATGGTGTATGTGCATTTGATGAAGGAATAAATATAGACGAAACAGATGATATTATAACTATTGATGATAAAAAAACTAAAAAGAAAATATTAAAATATTATATTCTTTATAAAAAATCAGGATATGTTACATCTGCAAAAGATGAAGATAATCCCGTTGTAAATGATCTTCTCCCTGAGTGGGTTGATAAAAAAGCTCTTTTTCCTGTAGGGCGTCTTGATAAAGATACTGAAGGGCTTCTTCTTTTTACTAATGACGGTGAACTTAATTATAAAATGACACACCCTGATAAAAAATTCAGCAAAAAATATTATGCTGAACTAAGAAAAGAAATATCAGATGAAGATATAAAAAAAATAGAAGAGGGAATAGATATAGGAAGCCATAAATGTCTTCCTTCACATATTGAAAAAGTTGGAGAAAGATCTGTTTATATAACTATTTTTGAAGGAAAATATCATCAGGTAAAAAGAATGTTCAAAGCAGTTAATAATAAAGTTATTTATCTTAAAAGAACAGAATTTGGAAATCTTTCTCTTAAAGGAATGAACCCAGGAGAAGTAAAGGAAATTAAAAGGGAAGATATTTTTATTGATTAAAAAGAGGTATTTATTTATGGAAAAAAATATTATTTTTTTGGGAGACAGTATAACAGCATGGAATTCTCAGTTAAAAGAAATTGAAAACAGTGATAATTTTGGTGTTCCTGGATTTATTTCAAGGGATATTTTCTGGCAGCTTCAGGGAGATGATGAAGAAACAATATCAGGTCATACAGCTTGTCTTATGATTGGAGTAAACGATATTATGATGGGAATATCTATTGAAAAAATCATTATCAATGTTCAGGAAATTATTTCAATTCTAAAAAAAAGATTTGAAAAAATTATTCTTATTTCTGTTCTTCCTATTGATAATTTAAAAATGAATTATGAAATAAAAGAACTGAATAAAAATCTTAAAACTTTTTCAGATGTTGATTTTTTAGATGTTTATAATTTATTTTTAAATGAACATGAAATAATTGATTATAAATTTACAACTGACGGAGCACATTTAAGCAATTATGGATATGAAGTTTTAAATAAAGAACTTTTTAAAGTTCTGAATATATAATTACATAAATTACAACAGGAGTTAAATAAAATGATAATTTGCCCTATCTGCAAAGAAAAATTAATAAAAGAAGGAAGAACATACAGATGTTCAAAAAATCACTCTTTTGATTTATCAAAATCTGGACATGTAAATCTTCTTCTTGATAATCAAAAACACAGTAAAATGCCTGGCGACGACAAAGATATGGTTCTAAGCAGAAAGCATTTTCTTGAAAAAAATTACTACAAAGGAATTTCTGATAAACTTAATGAAATTATCCTTAGAAATATTCCTGAAAATTCAGATAAAAAAATAAATATTCTTGATATAGGATGTGGAGAAGGATATTATACTGGAAATCTTAAAAACTTCCTTGATAAAAATAATATTCAAAGTGAAATAATTGGAATAGATATATCAAAAGAAGCTGTTATTTCAGCTTCAAAATCTCATAAAGGAATTAACTGGATAGTTGCCAGTGCCACAAATATTCCTGTCTGCGATGAATCACTTGATTTTATAATCTGTATGTTCGCAAAAATAATTCCAGAAGAAAAAATGAGAACTCTAAAAAAGGGAGGAAAACTTATTATTGTTTCAACTGGAGAAAATCATCTTCTTCAAATGAAAGAAGTTGTTTATGAGAATGTAAGAAAAGATTTTTATTCTCCAATTGAAGATTTAAAAATATTTAAGTATTTAGAAACAATCAACTGCACTTACAAAACTTTTATAAGAGAAAATGAAAGTATAAAAAATCTTTTTAATATGACACCATATAGATGGAGAAGTCCAAGAGAAGGAATTGAAAGATTATTTTCCTTAAATGAGCTTGAGACTTTTGTTGATGTTAATTTTGATATTTTTACAAAATAAATATTATTTTAATATATAAATTTTCTTTGACATCATTCAAGAAATATAATATAATCAAAAGGTTGAAAAATAAAAAAAGAGGTTAGTCTGTTATTACAAAAGGAGCCTAAGGCTGATGGCTATGATACTTGTAAAAAAACGGATTAAATATTACGAAGCTGCCATAGTAATATGCTTATTTGATGAGTTCTCAGGGCATACCATTTTATATGTTATGCCTTTTTTATTTGGCAATGATAATAATTAACTTGGAGGTTTAAAATGTCTATACTTAAATTTTTATTCTATTCTATTCTTGGAATAATAGCATTTTTGGCACCTGTTACCATTGGAGGAGAATCATCAATTCTTATGGGGCATATTAAATCTATTCTCATAGATGGTTATTCTGAGAGTATAAAATATCTTATTGTTTTAGTTTCAGCAATAACTATTATAGGTACTATTATTGGAAAAATTAAAAAACAATTTAAAAATCCTGTTCTTCAGGAATTATTTATCTGTGGACCTATTAATGGAGCTGTAAGAATCGGAGGAAGTATTTTCTTCCTTATGGTTCACTTTGGTATAGGACCTAAAGCTGTCCTTGATCCAAATACAGGAGGAATGATGGCTGGAGACCTTCTTCCTTCTCTTATGGTAACTTTCTGTGTAGGAGTAATTCTTATGCCTCTTCTTACATCTTTTGGTCTTGTAGAATTTGTAGGAGTTTTAATTGCTCCTTTTATGAGAAAAGTTTTTAAAGTTCCAGGATATGCAGCTGTTGATGCTATAGCTTCCTTCCTTGGAGATGGTACAATAGGAATAGTTGTTACTGACCAGCAATATCAGAAAGGATACTATACTCAAAGAGAAGCTGTTATTATTGCAACTTCATTTTCAATAGTAGGTATTTCTTTTGCTGCTGTTGTTGCTGATTTCTTAAGATTTTCATCTATATTTATTATTTTTTATAGTACTATTGCAATTTCTACTGTAGTTGCTGGAGTAATTATAGCAAGACTTCCTTTGAAAAAATTTAAAAATGAATATTATGTTAAAGGAAAAGTTGAAGAAAAAGATATTATATCTTTCTCTCTTGCTCTTAGAAAAGCTGCTGCTGTTGCTGAAAAAGCAAAAGAACTAGAAATTATGATAGACTCTGTTAAAAAAGTGGCTGTTTTATATATAACTTTTATTCCTGTTATTATGTTTATGGGAACTGCAGGACTTATTGTTGCTGAATATACAAATATTTTTGGAATTATCTCTATGCCTCTTATTCCTTTTCTTCAGCTTCTTGGATTTTCAAAAGAAGTTGCAGGAAGTATGGCTCCTTCAATGATAGTTGGATTTTCTGATATGTATCTTCCTTCACTTCTTATAGAAAGTGTTCAAAGTGATATGGCAAGATTTGTTATTGGAACTCTTTCTTTTGCACAACTTATATTTTTAAGTGAAACTGGAATGATTTTGGTTGCTTCAAAAATAGGATTTACTTTCTGGGATGCCCTTAAGTTTTTTGTTCTTAGAACCATTATAACATTCCCTGTTATATATGGAATAGCAAAAATCCTTTTATCAATGGGAATTCTTCAAAATTAAAAAATATTATTTCTATATAAAAAAAATTTAAACTTTTTATTATATATGAGAGTCTTAAAATTAAAGTAATAAAAATCTCCCCCGATGAATTACAATAAAAACAGAGCTGTTTCTTATAAAGCAGTTCTGTTTTTATTTTATAATTTTTTAATATCATATAGATTTTTTTAATGATTTGATATAAAATACATTGTAAAATTAAAATATTTTATATTTTTTAGGGGAGGGGTTAAAATTAAAGAGAAATCATTTTTATCACTGGCATTTCCTATATTTTTGGAACTGCTTCTTGTTAATGTAGTTGGAAATGTTGATACTTACATGCTTGGAAAATTCAGTGATGATGCTGTAGGAGCAGTAGGAGGAATAAGTCAAGTACTTCTTATTCAAAACTCTGTCTTTGGTTTTATTTGTCTTGGAACAAGCATACTTACTGCACAATTTATTGGAGCTAAAAAAAGTCTTAAGATAAAAGAAGTTATTGCCACATCACTTCTTATGAATCTTATTTTTGGACTTATAATAGGAGCTGGATATATAATTTTTTCTGAAGCTATCATGAAAGGAATACATCTTCCTGAAAAACTTATGGATATAGGAAGAACTTACTTTAAACTTGTTGGAGGGCTTTGTGTCTTTCAAGCTCTTACTCTTACATGTGGAGCAGTAATGAAAAGTTTTGGAAATACAAAACAAAACCTTTTTATTAATGTAGGAGTCAATATATTAAATGTAATCGGAAATGGAATGTTTATCTTTGGTTGGTTTGGAGCACCTGTTCTTGGAGCAACAGGAGTTGGAATCTCAACAGTCTTTTCAAGATTTATTGGGTGCATAGTTGCTGTTTTTGTTATGAAACATTATTGCAATTTTAAATTTGATATAAGACTTTACAAACCAATTCGTTTTAAAATTATAAAAAATATACTTGGAATAGGAATTCCTACAGCTGGAGAGAATGTAGCATGGAATATAGGACAGCTTCTTGTTATGTCTATGGTAAATACTATGGGAATAGCAAGTATTACTGCAAGAACATACCTTATGCTTATATCAACTCTTATTATGACATTTTCAATAGCTGCAGGGCATGGTTCTGCTATTCTTGTAGGGCGTCATGTGGGAGCTCATAATTATAGAGAAGCTTATGACACTGCAATAAGAAGCCTTAAAATATCACTTCTTCTTGTAGGAGCTGTTTCTCTTATAATTACAATTTTCAGAGTTCCTGTCATGAGATTTTTCACAGTAAACCCTGATGTATTGGCTGTTTCAATGAAAATTTTCAGATGTATACTTATACTTGAAGTTGGAAGAACATTTAATATAGTTATTATAAATAGTCTTCATGCTGCAGGAGATATTAAATTCCCTATGGTTGCAGGAGTAGGTTCTATATTCTGTGTAGCAGTTTTTCTTTCATGGCTTTTTGGAATAAAACTTGGATATGGACTTCTTGGAGTATGGATTGCAAATGCTGCTGATGAATGGACAAGAGGACTTATTATGATGTGGAGATGGAAAAGTAAAAAATGGCAAAACAAAGGTTTTGTCTAAAAATAAAAAAATTTATGGAGGCAAAGTTCTATGAAAATAAAAAAATATTTTTCAAAAATTTTTATTTTTTTATTTATATTTATTTTTTCTGTGTCAGCTTTTTCTTCAGTAAGAACAGAGAAATCAGATATAATTAAAATGGTAAACAATGTAAGAGCAGAAAAAAATCTTCCACCTCTTGCTGAAAATAAAAAACTTAATGCACTTGCTGATAAGAAAGCACAGATTATGGCAAAAGAAAATAATTTAAGCCATACTGCAGGAGGATATAGTTCTTTTTCAGGAATACTTAAGGAAGCTGATGTTAAATATCTTGCAGCTGGAGAAAATATTGCAAGAAACTGGAAAACTCCTGACGATGTTATGAAAGCATGGCTTAAATCTTCAGGACACAGAGCAAATATTCTAAGTAATAAATTCACTCAGATAGGTGTTGGAAAAGCTGTTAATTCAAAAGGAGATGTTTATTGGGTTCAACTTTTTATAAAAGAAAGAAAATAAACATAAAAAAGGACTGTTGTATTTTCTAATTTATAAAAATAAAATTTTATTTTTATAGATTTGCAACAGTCCCCTTCTTATTTATTCTACTATTCCAAAATATTTTCCAGGTGATATACCTTCATATTTTCTGAATATTCTTATAAAAGTATTTGAACTATTATAACCTACCAGTTCAGCCAAATCTTTTATTCTTAAACCTTCATTTTCTTGCATAAGTTCTTTGGCTTTTTCTATTCTATAAATACTTAGATAGTTTTTAAAATTATCTCCCATTACTTTTTTAAATAAAACACTTGTATATTTAAAAGAATGTCCTAAATAATCTGCAAGATTTTCTAGTGAAATATCTATCATATAGTTTTCATCAAGATATCTTTCAATTTTTATTTTTACACTTTCAATATCATTTTCTTCTTCTATTTTAGTTAACTTACATATTTCAAGTATCTTAGACTGAAATACTTCTTTCAATTCAGCCCCATCATTTATTGCAAGAATTTCATTGATATTATAATCATTTACATCTATATTTTCATTTATTTCTTCAAGCTGAATAAATATTCTGTTCAAAGTATTATAAAGAAGAACTCCGAACTCTTTTATATATTTTTTATCCATAGAACTGCTGTTTTTTTCATTGAACATCTCGTCAATTATTCTTTTTACACTTATTTCATTTGAACTTAATGTTCTTAAAATAAGTTTTGATTCAAGCTCTATAGGATAATAATATTTATTAAAGCTATTCTCTTTTATTCTGTCTTGGAAAATAACTCTTTCTTGTTTAAAAATATATTTATAATCAAGTATTTTTTTAGCTGTTCTATATGCTTTAGGCATTTGTGAAATATCATCATAAACATTTGTTGCAACAACAGTGAATTTCAATCCAAAATTTCTATCAATATGACGAACAAGACATTTTAAAACTTCTTCTAAATCTTCTTTAGGAAGAAGCTCTTCCATTATAAATGCTATACTTTTATAATCTATATCCACGACTTCACATATAACCTCTTCTGAAAAATATTTTAAAATTAATTCCTTTGACATATTAAATTTATCAAAAATATTTTCCACTGATTCAAGATCATATATTTCCATTATCATTACTCTGTAATTTTTTACTTTAAATATTTCAGATTCTTCTTTAAGATTAGTAATATCACTGTGTTCTGAAATACCAATAAGATAATCTTTTATTTTTTTCTTTCTCTGATAACTTCTCAAAGCTGAAAGTCTTGTCTGAAGAGTCTTATTCATTGTTTCTATTTCTTCTATTCTATGTTCAATATATTCTAACTCTTTTTCATCTTTATTTTTTATATATCCCATTTTTTTAGCAAGTTCTTTCATAGGTTTTACTACAAGAGAAAGAAGAAGCATAAAACTTCCATATAAAATACCAATAACTAAAAATACTTTAATACTTTCTCCTGCAATTATTGCTGGAATATTTATAAGAGGCTGAAGATAAAATATTGTAAAATCAAAAGAAGAATCATAGAAAATATAAGCTCTTTTCCCTATAATTCTAGAAGTATAACTTCCTGATGTCATTATATTAAACTTATCTTTTTCAAGAATCTTTATTATACTTTTCTTTATTTCTGAAAGTTTTTTATTATTATCTCCAAGATTAAGAAGTTTCCCTCTGCTGAAAACATACCAGTTTTTTGCTTCTGGTATAAGTTCTCCAAAAAAAGCATTTCTATCTAAAGAAATTATATATGTTATTGTTTCATTATTTGGACTTATTTTTTCATCATTAAAATAAAGATTAATATTTCCTTTATATAAGTTCATAAATTTTTTTCTGTTTTTAATATCTTCTGGAAAATTAAGACTTTTAAAAAATGTTTTTTTATCAACTGTTCCATGAGGAGTAATTACAGATTCTGTCATACTGTCTGTAATATTTAGATAATATCCAACTTTCCCATAAATATTATTTCTTTTTTTCATATCTTTAAATAATCTAAGTCTGTTATAAGGAAGCTCATAATCATCAGATAAGCTCATTATATAATTTGAAAATTCATTGCTGGCTTTTAAATCATATAAAGTCATATTAACCATTTCTGATTTTTTTCTTATACTCTCATAAAGTCTTTCTGTTTTTATTTTTGTGTTTTCATTTATTTTTTCTATTTTATTATATGTATTTACTGCTATTATCACAACTGAAAAGATCATAACAGCTAAAAATGTCAATTTCTTCGTTTTATTTTTTAATTTTTTTCTTATCAACGAATTTATATCCTTTAACATATTTCCTTCCTTTGAAAAATAATTTTATTATCTGATAATTCATATATCAATAATTAATATATTATATCATTTTTTAAAAAGTTCCTACAATTTTAAAAAAAGCAAAAAACAGTTTTTCAGTATAAATTAAAATATTTCATACTGAAAAACTGAATTTATTAAAGCCCTGTATTTTCAACAGACATTACAACAGATATTCTCTTTTCAAATTTTTTCCCATTTTCAATTATCCCTATGCTGAAACCTTCATTTATGTTATTAAGTCTTCTAGCTCTCAGCTGATAATATTTTTCATTTTCTTTTATCTTATCAAATCCTGTATTTACATCTTTTATTATTTTATTTTCAGAAACAAGAACAATAAGATTTTCAGCTCCAAATAAAGCAGAACTTGTATTATAGTCTCCCACTATAAGAATCTGCCCATTTTCAGTTATATATTCTCCCTCTATAATAGCTGTATGAGCAGTAAGAGATTCTCTCTTTATTTTTTCACTTTCTCCCTTAAATCTGTCGTAAAAATTATATTCTCTCAATCTATTTATAAATTCTTTATCCATCAGTTCCCATGAATCCCCAAGAGCTGTTGTTTTTTCTTTGTCTAAAAGAGATAATATTTTTTCCTGTGCATCTTTCACAGAAAAAACTCTGTGTATTAAATATCCTTTATCTAAAAGAACACTGCTTAATCTATCCAGATTTTTCTCTTTATACCATCTTAAATTTGATTCCATATCTATTTATCACCTAGTATCCTAAATTATCATTAATAAATATGACATATGTTTTTCCAAATGGTCTGTTTCCACTATTTACTGCTGAAACAAAATTACACATTCTCATACCTGTTGTACAATCTTCACATTTACCGCTGTAATTGCACGGTGTTTTATGATTAAGCCTTTTTGAATTAAGAGGACCTGCATAATAAAGTCTTTCATATCCTTCGTGAATATCTTTTACAATTTTATTAATCCCTGTTATTACTATAACATTCTTTGGTCCGTATGCCATACCTGCAACACGGTTTCCTCCTGAGTCAATCTGCATAAGGAAGCCGTCTTCAGTAACAGCATTTGTTCCTGTTACTAAAAAATCACTTAAAAGCGATTCTCTCATGACTTTGACAGTGGCTTCCCATGTAGGTTGACTGAATCTTTCAAAAAACTTATATTTTTCTGTTCTGAATTTAGGTAAAAGCTCTGTCATATTTAATGTGACAGAGCCTCCCATACTTACAGAACTTCCTTCAGGAATAAGTTTAAGTGTTTTTTCTTCAGCTTCAAGAGGAGTATTTACAACTTCCACTTCAAATCCGTTTTCTTTTAAACTTTTTATTGTTTTTTCTAATTTATCTTTCATAAATAAAGATTTTATTTCTTCCATAACTTCCTCCGGAAATCTGCCAGATTTATTATTTAGTTTCTGCTGCTTCTTTAGCTTCTCTTCTTAATCTTAAAGTTTCAGCATTAGCGTCAACTCTTTTCTTAGAAAGAGGATATACAAACATAAACATTATAACAACAAGAGTGAAAAGTGTTGCAGGTGCAACTGTTGCAAGTCTATATATTCCATCTAATACTTCTTGAGTTTGTTCTTTTACTCCAGCTTGGAATCCTATAATTGCAAGAGCATATCCTACTAAACTACTTCCTAATGCTTGTCCTACTTTTCTTGAGAAAGAATAGATAGCATAAAGTGTTCCATCTTCTCTTTTTCCTGTTTTTATTTCAGCATCATCAATAACATCTATAATTGCTCCCCAAATTACATATCCGAAGAATGTTACTCCTGAAAATCCTATAGAAGCTATTCCAACATATACCCAAGGATTTTTTACATGTAAGAAACTTAGAATAGCAAATATAACTGCTGCAAATCCTACTGCTAAACTGATTGCTTCTCTTTTTCCAAGTTTTTTAACAATTAAAGTTACAACTGTTGCCATGCTAAGAGCTATTCCAAGTTTTATTGCATTATATGTTGAAAGAGCTGCTGGCATTTTAAAGTAATAAGCATATAAATAAGCATTTACTCCTCCAGTTAAAAGGTTACCGAATATAAGACATACAGTACCTCCTAAAATACCTATCATAGCACGGTTACTAAATATCATTTTCACTGATTTAAAGAATGAAATTCCTTCTCCTTTTGGTAAAGGTGGAACTTTAATACGCTCTGTTGTACAAGTATAACAAATATAGTAACAAATTATTGCTATTATTGAAATTCCTCCAGCCATAACTGGGAAGATATTTCCGTTATTTCTTATTAGAACTTGAGTAGCTCCATTATTTATTACACGCTCATAAATGATGATTGGTCCAAAGAATCCTATCATGAATTCACCTACATAAGCTCCTATAGCTCTGAATGTAATAAGTGATTGTCTTTCATCAGGTTTATCTGTAATAGCTGATGCCATTGCTCCATATGGAATATTTACTCCTGTGAAACAGATACTTCCATATAGAAGGTAAGTTATATACATATAAACTATTTTAAATGCCATAGGCTGATCTTTTAAAGCTGATTGATACATTAAAAAACTTGCTATAGCAACAGGAAGTGCCATTATTCTTATCCATTTTTTGAATTTTCCGTCTTTTCCCTGAGGAGTAACATCAATAATTCTTCCCATTGTAACATCTGTAAAAGCATCTATAAGTCTTGCTACAAGGAACATTGTTCCTACAACAGTTGGTTTCATTCCCCAAACTTGAGTATAAAAAACCATTAAGAACTGGCTTACAAATACCAGCATAATATCATTTCCAAAGTCTCCAAATAAATATCCAATTTTATCTCTCATACCAAAAGGTCTGATTGCTTTAGTCTGTTCCATTCTTTACTATTCTCCTCTATTATTTTTTATTCTACCAATATTTTTTCCATTCTGGTTTCATTATTCTTACAAGAGCTTCCATATAGAAGTAATCTCCCCATATACAACATTCATCTACGCCTGAACCGTTAGGTTTACTGTATACTGCTTGTGTAAGAAGTCCATTTGAATATTCTATATTTTTAGTTGTATATTTTGTAATAAGTGATTTCATTATAGAATTTACTGCATTTTCATATATCTTCTTATCTGGATCTGAATCAGGAAGGTATTTTATCATTTCAAGCATTCCACATACTGCTATTGCTGCTGCTGATGTATCTCTTTCTTCTCCTGAATTTTCATCAAACATAAGATCCCAATAACAGATATCATCTGATGGAAGATGATTTAAGAAATAATTTGTTACTCTCTTAAATAATTCTACAAATTTTTCATCTTTTAAATAGCTGTAAGCTAGTGGGAATCCATAAACTCCCCATGCTTGTCCTCTTGCCCATGCAGAGTCATCTCCTGCTCCTTGAGCTGTAACACCTTTAACAGGATTTCCTGTTTCCGGATCAAAATAGAAAGTATGATGTGTAGAGCTGTCTTCTCTTACTACTACTTTTGCTGCTGTATTTATATGTTTTGTTGCTATTTCTCTATATTTTGAATCTCCTGTAACTTCACTTGCCCAGAAAAGAAGAGGTACATTTAAGTTACAATCTATTATTAATCTATATGCTGTAGGATCATTTAAGTCTCCCCATGCTTGAATAAATTCACCTTTTTCTTTATATCTTCCAAGAAGATGATTTGCTGCTTTAAGCCCTGCTTGTTTTGCTCTTTCATTTCCAGTAATTTTATATCCTGCAACTACTGAAGGAGTATATAAAAATCCAAGGTCATGGTGATTTACTGCAACTTTATTTGTAATTCTTTCATCATAGCTTTTAATTTGGAAGAATGCTGTTTTTCTATATCTTTCTTCTCCTGTTATTTCATATGCAAGCCATAACATTCCTGTCCAGAATCCACTTGTCCAATCATCCCATTCTCCTCCATTTAGTATCCCTGGATAAACATAGTTTGTACTGCAAGGTCTTGGGAATGTGTTGATAAAAGTTTTTGTATTTCCATCTATTTTTTTCAGTGCTTCATGAAGAGCTCCGAAAAGCATTTCTTTTGGAAGTTCTGTTTCTTTTGAAAATTTCTCTCTTACTTCTTTAGTTAACTCCATTTTACCCTCCTAAAATTTATTAAAACTCAAACTTATCTTTGTACTTTTCTGCCCATTCTCTTAATTTTCCTTCAAGAAATTCTGCTATTTCATTTTCTTTACAATCTTTAAGTCTTAAAGGATTCATTTGATATGGATCTTTTATGTTGTCATATAGAAGTCTTTCTGTTCCATGTGACATAGTGTATCCTTTGTTTACTACATAAGTATGTTGCTTTGTTCTTATTGCTCTCCATCCATAAGCAACATTTTCTTTTCCATGTTCTTCAAATTCTTTTATTGCTCTCATTTGTCCAGGATATCCTGACATTATTGCAAAATTTTCTATATTATCTCCATGAAGAACCACTTCTTTTAAATCAATTCCTTCTACAGTTTCAGGAACTGGAAGATTCATAAGAGAAAGAATTGTAGGCATAATATCAACACCATTAAGAACATTGTCTGTTCTTCCTTTTATAAATCTGTCTCCATATTTTATTAAGAATGGAACTCCTGTTGATTCTTCAAACCAAACATGTTTACTCCATAATCTATGTGCACATAACATTTCTCCATGATCGGCTGTAAGAACTATTATAGTGTCATTATATATTCCATTATCTTTTAAGTTTTGCAGAAGTCTTCCAAAATTTTCATCTATTCCTGTTACAGCTGCAAAATATTTTCTCATTATTTCCTGATACTCATCATCTGTAAAGTTAAGTCTTGGATTTACTGCTCCTGTATGATCTGTTACCTCTGTAAGAAGTACATTAGGATTTACTTTAAATTTCTTTCCTGCATACATATTCACATATTTTTGAGGAACTAAGTCTAAAGGAGTATGAGGAGGATTCCAAGATACTACTAAAGAAAATGGTTCATCTTTATTTTCATTTATAAATTCAATAGCCTTATCTGTCTCATGTTCAACTGACCATTGATCTATATTTATCATTTTTTCATCATTATGCCAGTAATGAGGTTTTAAATGTTGATCATAAGTTCCATATGAATACCAAAAATCTACTCCATGTCTTCTTTTTCCAGGAGGAGTAAATGCATCCCAGTCTCTTGCTCCTGATACAGGTGCTTCACAGAAGTTCACTTCTGGACTATCTAAATGCCATTTTCCAATATATCCTGTTTTATATCCTGCTTCTTTTAAAACATCCATTAAAGTTATATCTGTTTCTCTTAGTGCTACTTCTTTTAATCCTGGTTTACAGTTAGTCCATACTCCATTTGTAACAGGATATGTTCCTGTGAACATTGTTGCTCTGTTTGGAGAACATAAAGGACAAGCACTCATAGCATTGTCAAAACTTAAAGACTCTTGTGAAAACTTATCTATGTTTGGTGTAATAACTTCGTCTTTTTCCATAAATCCCATAGCATCTCTACGCCATTGATCAGCAAAAACAAACAATAAATTTGGTTTTTTCATTTCCCACTCCTGCTTTCTTAAAAAAATTTTATTTTCATTTACATTCTGAGTATAGCGGTATATAAAAAAAATGTAAATCTTCACTATTCATATGGAATATTGCATATATTTTTCAGGCGGAATGAATTATTTATAAACACAAATACTGATTTTTCACAGCTTACAGCCAATTTTATATATAAAAAAACTAAAAAACCCACAGAAATATCTGTGGGTTTTGAAATAATTATTTCAATTTTTATTCTTATTATAGTTTTTTAAGTCTTATATGTTCTGAAGCTCCATTATTTCTTAAATCAATTTCTATTTTTGTTTTATCTTTTTCTGATTTTACTGTTATATTTTCAGATGAGCTATCTTCTAATTTATATTTTCCATCAATTTCAAAAATTGATTTATAATTTGAAAGTTGTGTAGGATCACTTACCCAAATATCTACAAAATTATTACTATCTTTCATTAAAAGAGATAATGTTGAATAAGATTTTATTCCTTGTTCTTTCATAGGAGTATCTTGCCAGAAGTTCATTCCAACTATTCCTGTTTTTCTATCTTTTATAATATGAGCCTTTTCATCTAATCTTATTATTTCAAATCTTGATGTATCATATTTATTAACTTCATCTTGTGAGTACATAGGTAGTATTATATAAGCAAATCCTGTTTTTCTTGGGTTTTTTCCATGATTAATATAGGCTGTAAAATAATCTTTTACTATCTCATCTTTTTTGGTTCCACCTATTTCAAGCCAGTTTCCTTTTCTTGTTTCTTTTTTTACTGTAAGCTGAGGAGCATATACTATTTTGTATCCTATATTTTCCCCTTTATAGTTTTCACTAAAGTTTAATGAAATATTTTCAGGATTTTCAATAACTGTTTCCTCTTTTATCTCTTTTCCATTTAAAATTATTTTACCATTTTTTATAATTCTATTATCAATAGTAGTGTGAAGTTCTCCATCATTGCTTCTTATATTTGAAGCAGCAACAAACATAGCTCCATCATCTGTCATAAAATATGATTTTTTCATTCTTGTTGCCTTATTCCATGAAATCATATCCATTCCAACAAATGATTCCTGACCATTTCCACTTCCTCCTACCCAAGCTTTTCCAGAAGTTTGAACTCTTCTTTCTCCAGATTTATCTCCTCTTTTATTTTGGCTATTTGTTACACCTGGAAGGTGAAGTCTGTCAACTGTAGGCCAAAACTCTGTAAAAGTTTCAGAATCATTTCCATAAATATATGTCATTCCATCCCCAATATACCAACCTTTTACATTTTCATTATTCATTGTCTCATAATTAGCAATTCTTGAAGAGTGCATTGAAAGAACGACTTTTCCACCTTTATCATTTACTGTAACTGCCCTGTCCATAGCTCCATAAATTTTATTTCCTTCAACTTTTAAAGTTTTTACATTTTTATCATTTACTATTTCTGTTATTATTGCTTTTGCAATCTTATTATTTATTTTTTCTGCAGTATTATAAGAATTATTTTCTTTGGCTACTGTTTTTATTAAAGATTTAATTTCATCTTTATATTCTTCTCCAGCTCCTACAGCAAGAAGAGAAAGTGAAGTAAGAAGATCTTTTCCTCTTGAAAGATCACTTGAATTATCTCTTGATGTTGCTCTTCCACTTACAGAATCATTTACTCCTCCGTTTATAAATAAATATTTATATCCATTTATAATAGATTCATAAACATTATCTATTCTTTCATCTTTTACTTCAAACTGAGTTCCATCTGCAAGCCATAAAACTGAACCTAACCCATCAAAAAGAACTGAGGCATAAGTACCATTATATGCAACATTTCCATGTTGAATAAATGAACCATCTCTATAAAATCCATCTCCCTCTGTTACATATTCACCTACATCTGCTACTGCTGTTGCTCCATCAATAACTTGAACTTTATCTTCCATTAATACTCCTCTTAAGAAAGAGATTATAGAAGTATCTATTCTATTTCCTCCTGTTGAAACTCTTTTATCAGGAGATGTTGAGTAAGATGCTGATGGGCTTACTCCTGAATATTGTGCATAAGGCTGAAAGTATTGAGAAGCTTTTAAATATTTCATTCTTTTTTCATAAGGAACATCATCATATAAAAGAATTAAAATATCATTTAAATGTTTTGGTATTCCAAGTTCCCATTGCCACCAGTTTCCTGTTTCAGGAAGTCCCTCATGATAAGCATTATCATAAAGCCAATCTAACATATTTATTAAATCTTCTTTTACTTTTGGTTGCTTATAGTATTTTGTATTTGGTGTTACATAAGCTTTTGCTATATTTTTAACCTCATCGTAAGTTCTCATAATGTGAACCCCGTTTGACATATCTTCATAACCTTCAAATACATATGTTTTATTTATATCTCTGTTTATTTTTGCATAAGATTTATCAGCTGCTTTATCATTAGATTCACATATTTCTTTAAATTCCTGTTCACTCATTTTTGAAATATCAGTTTTTTTAGGAATGCCTGATAAATAATATGCCCATTTTTCTCTTATTCTTTTATAATCTTCCTTTTCAGATTGATTTATTTCAATCTTTTTATTTTTATTAACACCAGCTTCTTTTTCTGCAGAGAAAGAAGTAATCGCCAATGTAAGCATCATAAATATTAATATTGTTTTTTTCATTTTTCTTTATCTCCCCTTTCCTCTGATTAAAAACTGTAGCTGAATCCAATATTAGGTCTGAATGAATAACTTCTTGTAATATCTCCATTTTTTGCTTTATTTTTAATATTTAAGAATGTTCCTCCAACATTCATAGTAAGCCCTGGAGTTACAGGATGATAGTAGTTAAATCCGTATCTTACTTCATAAGCTTCTCCACTGCTCTTATTTCCTTTTTTATCATCATACCATTGTCCGTTTCCTAAAGGAATTCTTGTATCAAATTTAAAACTTCCTCCGTTTCCAAAATAATAAATTACAGTAGGTCTGATTTGTCCAAGTTGATATCTTCCTGAAGTATTGTAGTCATAAAAATATTCTTTTTTCTTAGAATTCCATGATACTTTTCTATTTGAATTATCATACCATCTATCATCTCTAAAATAAATTAAGCTTAGTCTCCATTTAGGCATAAATCCTGTATAAACTATTCCATATTCATTTTCCATTAAGAAATCCATTTGAGAATCTCTATCCCCTGCATAGTTATATTCAAATATTCCTGTTGTTTTTCCTGTAAATGTAAATCCATTTCCAAGTTCATAAGTAAAGTTTGGAGTAAGTCTTAATTGGTGAACTTTTCTCTCTGTTCTTCTGTAATATGTTTGATTAAAGTTCTGTGGTTTATCTGACTCTTCATGTCTATACCCTATGTTTATTCCATATTTTCCTTTTGAATATGTATCTGTCCATCTTACTTCTCCATGAATTCTTGAAGCATGCATTTTAGCTTCATTTGACTTCATCCCTTGAAGCATTTTATTATTTTGATAATATCCCTCAAAATAATATCCCAGATTTGATTTCTTATCATTTAAACTTAAAGTAAATTTTGGTTTATAAATTGTAGAAGTTGCATAATCTCCACCATTTAACTTTCCACCACCATAATAAGTTCTGTCTGTGTCATCAAGAGTTTCCATCATTAACGATAAAGTTCCTCCCCATCTGTCTGACATAGGCTTATTATTTTCAATTCCATAGAATATTGGTCCAAAGATACCGTTGTCTCCCATTGTATCCATTTTATACTCAAAACCTGCACTTATCATATCTGCATTATACTCATCAGAAAACTTTGAAGTATATTTCGTATTAACAGCTAAATCTTCTGTTAAATTTAAAGCTCCAAATAAGCTATATGAAAATATATTTTCTCTTTCTGTTGTTCCCACTTTGTATTCATCTGTAATACCCTTCATATGTAATCTTTTTCCATCTTTAATATTTCCAACTTCTGTTTCCCAGTTTAAATCTGCTCCAATTCTATATTTTTTATCAAATATATACCCTGTATTTTGAACCATAAATCCCGCACTTGGAACTATTGAATAATATGATTTATCATTAGCAGCTCCATTTTTTCTCACTGCTAATTCTTTTGCTCCATCAAATTTCTTATCCTCATCTTCTGTTATCATTCCCTGCATGATTCTGTTTACATCAATTCCTGCATAAAAATGTGCTTTGTTATATAAATCATCTTTTAATGTATAAACAAGTGATGATCCCATTCCGACTGTATATGTAGGGTAATTTGCTTTAAAAACTTCTTCAGAAAGATTTCCTATTTTTACATTTCTTGTAACTCTATTATGAGTATATACAAAATTAGCATTTGAATTTAAAGACCATTTATCATTAAACTCATGATTATAGTATCCTCCAAAATATGCTGTATCAACATCAATATTTCCATTATCCTCTGCATCTGCTTTTCCACTTGAACCTCCATAAACAAGTCCAAGTTTTCCATTTGAAAGTATTTGTTTTTCAGAAATTCCAATTACTCCCTTTTCATTATATTTAACATCCATAAGACCTCCAAATCTATGGTTGTTATCTATATAACTTATGTCCTGTATCCAAGAACTTACAGGTCTTTTTATTAAATAATCTCTCGTAAGAGCTCTTTCTCTCATTGTATTTGAAAGTGTTCTTGAATTTACTGCTGCAATATCAACTGTATATCCATGAAGACCTCCTGAAAGCTGAGCCATTCCTTTATCAAATTCTTTTTGAGACAAGAATTGAAGTTCATTTGTATATAAGCTCAATTTTCCTTCATCAAGAAACTGTGCAAATTTATCTACTTGAGATTTTGAGGCTTCTCCAAATGTTTTTTTAGTAGCATACCAATTACCTTTTTTATCTTTTGAATAAGTCCAAATTGCTGTACTACTTGATCCTAAATAATCTAACTTATCATTAGTTATTTTTCCATCTGTAGCATCATTTAAAATAGTTGAAATATCAAATTTATTCTCTTTATTAGATTTAAAAGCAAATTTAACATTTTCAAGAATTATATCTTTATTGTTATCTACATTTATCATAGTTCCCAAAATATTTTCTGACGGATTTTCTACTTTTTTATTTTTTAAATCAATAATTAAATTTGAATTTTTTAATAAAAGATTTCCAGTTTCATCATTCTTTTTATTACTTTCATTATTTTTCTTATCAATATCATCTAATTTATTTTTTGATTCTGTTAAATAATCATTTGTACCTTTATTATATTCTAAAGCTATTGTTGAATTTGAAATAGAAACATCTCCTTCTCTTGTAGTTATAGCCTCATACTTTCCTACATTAAGCCCTTCATGATTTCCTTTTCCAAGAGTAAGAACATCAACACCTTCAGCTCCTAAAATTTTTCCTGTTATTTCACTTCCATCTTTTAAATATACAGTATTGTTTCCTGAAGCAGACACAATAGTATTTCCAATACCAGCATTAATTTTACCGCTGTTTATAAATACTCCGTTTGTAAGTTGAACTCCTGTACCTGTTCCATCTGTTGTTATAGTTTTTTCATTTATTGCAAATGTATCTTTTAATATATTTATTCCAATACTATTTTGAATAACTTTTACTGTCCCTTTATTTATAGCTTTTCCACTATTTCCTGTCTGTATTCCAATACCTTTATTTTGAGCATAAACATTTCCATTTTCATTATTAGTGAAAGTTCCTTTTGATAAAACTCCAATACCGTCTCTTTCTGCTACTATAGTTCCTTCATTTTCTACAGTTGCACCTGCTTTATTTATATTTATACCTTTTGCTTGATACGCAGAAGGACCGCCTACTCTTGTCCCTATTACATAAATTGTTCCTTCATTTTTGAAATTTGCGTTATTATTTAATACTACTCCACTAACTTCTCCTACAACTTCACTTTTATTATTTTTTAAAAGTTTATCTCCAGCTGTTACATTTATTATTCCTCTGTTAACAACTCCTTCTCCATCTTTGTTATTTACTTCTCCATCATCAATTTTAATTCCAACAGAAGCTGTTCCTTTTTCTATTTTTCCATTTTTATCATATTCTAAAGCAATTCCAAAGACATTTATCATACTATTTTCATTATTATAAAAATCTGAAGTTTGATTTTTTATATTTATTCCTATTCCACCATTTTTTACATCTATTATTCCGTTATTTTCTGCTTTTGCTCCACTATTTACAATGATTCCTATAGAATTTTTATTAGATACAGTTAACTTATTTTCATTTATAAATTTAGATGTTTTATCACCATTAGCTGCAATTCCTGTTCCACTATTAATAATTACTTCCCCTTTATTAACAGCTGTTCCTTTTTGCTTTATTTCAATTCCTATTCCTTTTTCTATTATTATTTTACCTTCTTCTGCATTAACAAAAATATTTTCACCTTTTTTATCTTTATCATAATACAAAACTATCCCTTTTGCTTTTTCACCATTTACTGTTATATTTAGTTTATTAGTTACTTTTGTTTTGTCATTTTCTTCTATTCCTTGATTAAGCTGATGCCCATTTCCTGAAAGAACAGGAAAATTTTTTGTTATATATTGTTCTTCTAGTTTTGCTTCATAAATTTCAGTTCCATATCCTGTTGTACTGATTAATACTGTCATCACTGCCAGTAAAAGTAATCTTTTTTCCTTTCCCATTTCGCCTCCATTTTAATTTTTAGCTTTTTTTTAATACTTTTAATTACTTTTTTAACTTTTCATTTCATTTTAATACAAATCATAGTATCATTATTTTTTCTTGAAATAAATAGTTATGATTCTATCAACATTTTTCCATTTTATTTTTTTACACTATTTTTTTATGCTTTATTTTTTTATTTTTTCTTATTTTAAAATAATTTTTGAAATAAAAAAACAAGAGAAGCATGGGTACACTTCTCCTGTTTTTTAACTCTATTTATAAATTTTTCAAAGAAAGGCTTATTTATTGACTAGAATTTATATACTAAACGCCCTGTATAGTAATACCAGTCTCTTTTCTTTACATTACCTTCATAAGTTTTTTCTCTTATTTCAGGTTCAACAGCAAAACCTACATTTACTGTAAAGCTTTCATCTATTTTATGTATAAAATCAAAACCATATCTGTTTCTTTTTACTTCTATTTTTCCTTTTTTATCATCTCTTGTAACCTGATCTCCAAGTATCTGAATTCTTCCATAAAGTTCAAGAGTATCTTTTTCATTTAATTTTAGAGCAAGTCTTGGTCTTATTTGCTGATGTCTCATTTTATCTCCATCATACTTACTTCTATGCTCTTTTTCCCATCCTTCTTCCCAATAGTCTGCCATAAAATACATACCTGGACTAAATCTATATGTAAATCCTACTCCTGTAATTTCATAACCTGTACTATTTCTTTGAATTTTTGATTTTTCAGGATTACGGTCATAAAATATATCTTTCATAAAATATACTTCTCCATGAAAATCAAGTTTATCTGTAATTTGATAAACAAATTTTGGAGCTATTCTATAGGAATTTACTTTAAAATCTGTTTTTCCTTTAGCTGTTTCTTGATACTGCCATCTGTCTCTTACTGTCACTCCAAGAGTTAATTTATCTGTAAATTTTCTTGAATACTGAATTCCAGGATATACTCTGTACATCTGCTTAGAATTTACCTCATCAAAAAGATAATCAGTTCCCCATTCAGCTTCACGAATTTCATATATAAATGTCCAGTTTGAATAGTCCTTATGTTTTAATATTCCATTTACTTTTTTTATCCATAACTGAGGTGGTGCATCTTCCTCTCCATAACTATGTGTATCTTCAACCTCAACCCTTGGAATAATACGCCCTGTCCATTTTGATTCCTTTTTAACATCTTCAGCATATAATAAAGAACAGAAAGCAAATAATGCTGCAAACACAAATATAATCTTTTTCATAATCTCTCCCCTAAGTAATATCAGACTTAAAATTTTATATCTGATATTTTGTTTCCCCATTTCATAGGGCTATTCTACATAATTTTTATTTAAAAATAAATCGTTATTATTCTATATTCTGTTTTCTATTATTTTCTATGTAATATAAGTATTTTTTAAAATTTATATTCTTTTTTCCACTTTATATATTCTATTTTCTGTAATAAAAAAAGAAGTAGAATTAAAATTATAAATTCTGCTTCTTTTTATATATTTTCTATTTTATATTATAAAATTATTTTTCCATAAATCTTTTATATGCCTGTCTCTGAATTTCCTCTGCTCTTTTAAGACCTACACTTCTTAAACGCCTCATATAATTTTTCCAGTCTTTATCAACATCAGATACTCCAAGTATCCATTTTTGTGTCATTTCTTCTGCTATTGAATAAAGTTGACTATCTATTTTAGAAAGTTCTGCTGTTTCTTCTTTTGTATATTTTAATATTGGCATATGAGATTTTACCACACCTGATTTTATATAAAGATCCATTGCAGAAACAGCTTCAGGATCTGCCCATTGTCTTTCATTTTCTCCATCCTGAAACATTCCTAGTCTGTATTGTGCTCCTTCTCCTCTTAATACCATAAGTGGAATAATTCCATCAGGATTTTTTAAGACTTTATCTGTAAACTTTGGTTTTCCATTTTCCATAACATATGTATCTCCTTCAACTCCAAAGTTCCACAGTCTTCTTCCTTCTTCAGTATACCAGAAATCAAAATATTTAATTATTTCAACTGGATTTTTAGCTGCTTTTGTTATTGACCATCCTCCAAGATAATTTTCCCTTGCAAATGATGTAGTTCTTTTTCCTTTATACTCAACAGGAAGAATTACTGAAAAATCAAATCCTGGAATAGCATTTCCAAGTCTGCTATTGTAGTTTCCTGTACTTGAAAACCAATCACATGTAAATCCTCCAAGATTATTATTTAAAATATAATCTCTTGAAGAAACATCTCTTGTAAATACTTCTGAATCAATAAGACCTTCTCTATACCATTTTGCAAGTTCTCTTATTGCATCTTTATATTCAGGTTCTGCTGGTCCAAAAACAGGGCCTTTTTCATCTTTGCTATACCAGCTGTATTCTGCCTTAAAAATATCTGCAAGAGATGAAATTATTTTTTTTGATGTATTTCCTCTTAAAAAAAGAGGTATTTCATCTTTAACTCCATTTCCATTAGGATCTTTTTCTCTGAAAGCTTTAAGGACAACATATAGTTCTTCCAATGTTTTAGGATCTTTAAGTCCCAATCTTTTTAACCAGTCTTTTCTTATATAATAACCTTGTGATGTACTTATGCTATCATAATCATTATAGTTTGGAATCATATATATATGACCATCAGCTGCAACTGCATCTTTTTTGTAACCTGGATTTTCTTCCCAGAACTTTTTTATATTTGGTGCATATTTATTAACAAGTTCTTCAAGGGGAATAACTTTTCCTTCTGCTCCTAATTTTTCTAGTTCTTCTGGAAGTTCATAAGCTATTATATCAGGAAGTTCTCCTGCTGCCATCATAAGATTGAATGCTAAAACTTCATCACTTTGATTTTTAGAAGCTATTCCTTTAAGTTTTATATTAGTCATTTCAAAAGCTTTATTAAAAACAGGAAGCTCTCCATTAAAAGCTTTTCCTAAATGAATTGCAAATATTGTAAATTCCTGAGGATTTTCACTTATGACTGTTCCTTCTGCCTTTTTTACAGATAATTTTTTACTATCACTTTCCTTGAAACTGCATCCTGCAAAACTGAAAAGAATAATAAATCCTGCAAGAAATTTTTTTAAATTCATTCCCTTCCTCCTAAAAAATTTATAAAAGCTGTTTTATTCTTTTAATAACTTTATTGCAATTTTTTTATATTATATTTTTAATAAAATTATAACATCAAATATATTTATTGCAAACAATTTTTTCATAAACAATTTAATAAATTTATTCTTAATACAAAAGAAAAAGAAGAGATATATAATCCCTTCCTTCTCATTATATAATAAGTTTAAAGCAGGCTTATCTTAAATCTTCCATAGCTACATGGTCCATATCTGTAAATGTTTGGTTTTCTCCAACCATTCCCCAGATAAATGTGTAGTTACTTGTTCCTACACCAGAGTGAATTGACCAAGATGGAGAGATTACTCCTTGTTCATTTCCAACGATTATGTGTCTTGTTTCTGTTGGTTCTCCCATTAAGTGGAATACTCTTGTTTCAGGTTGCATGTTGAAGTAGAAGTAAACTTCCATTCTTCTTTCATGAGTGTGGCAAGGCATTGTGTTCCACATATTGTTTGGCTCAAGAACTGTCATTCCCATAAGTAATTGACAAGATTTACATACTGCAGGGTGAACATATTGGAATATTGTTCTTTCGTTTGAGTTAGCAAGGCTTCCTAATTTAACAGGGTTTGCTTTTTCTATATCAATTTTTACGATTGGATATGTTGTATGTGCTGGAGCTGAGTTTACATAGAATTTAGCAGGGTTTTCTGCATCGTCAGATGAGAATGTTAATTCTTTAGAACCCATTCCTACATAAAGTCCGTCTCTTGAATTCATTTTGTATTCAACACCGTCAACAACTATTTTTCCAGGTCCTCCGATATTGATTACTCCAAGTTCTCTTCTTTCTAAGAAAAATTCAGAACCTAATTCTTTGCTTCCTTCAAGTTTAACTTCTTTAGTTACAGGCATGATTCCTCCTGCAATTATTCTGTCAACATGAGAATAAGTTAAGTTTGCATCATCTGCAACAAATATAGTTTCTATAAAGTAATGTTTTCTTAATTCTTCAGTTGTATAATGTTTTGAATCTTCTGGGTGATTTGCATATCTTACATCTAATTTCATTTATTAATTTCCTCCTAAAATAATTTAAACTTTTTATTTAATCTTTGTGACAGCTGTTATTATCTAACTAGCCATCCACCGTCAACTGCTAAAATATGTCCATTTACATAATCTGATGCTTTACTTGCTAAGAATACGATTGCTCCCATTAAATCAAATGGATCTGCCCATCTTTCAGCTGGTATTCTTGATAAAATTTCTGCATTTCTTTTTTCATCTGCTCTTATTGGAGCTGTGTTAGCTGTTTTAATATATCCTGGAGCTATTGCATTTGTTTGAATGTTTAATGGAGCTAATTCATTTGCAAATGCTTTAGTTATACCTGCAACACCGTGTTTACTTGCTGTGTATGGAGGTACAAATTTTCCACCTTGGAATGCTAACATTGAAGCAACATTAATTATTTTTCCTCCACCTTGTTTAGCCATTATTTTAGCTACATCTTGGCTTAAGTAGTAAACTGAGTTTAAGTTAATGTTTATAACTGCTTCCCAGTCAGAATCTTTATATTCAAGAAGAGGAGCTCTTCTTATAGTTCCAGCATTATTTACTAATATATCTATTTTTCCGTATACTTTTACACATTCTTCAACACAAGCTGTTACCTGAGCTCTGTCAGTTAAATCAGCTTGGAAGAAGTGAATTTTTCTTCCTTCTTTTTCTACTAATTCTCTTGTTTCGTCCCATGCTGTATCGTAAGTTACAACAAACATATCTGCTCCTGCTTTAGCAAGTGCTACAACATATGCTTGTCCTAATCCTGTGTTTCCACCTGTTACTATTGCTACCTTTCCTTTTAATGAAAAGAAATCCATTGAAAATTTGTCTAACATTTCATTCATTCCATTTCCTCCTTTTAAACTTATAATAAATTTTTAATTTTATATTATTTTTCTAAAACATTTTTTTATTTTATTTTCAAACCATCATCGCACTGAAATTATTACATAAGAATTTTTATTTGTAAATCTTCCATTTTATATCCACACTTTTCCACTTAGTTATTTTTTATTTCAATTTTCAATATAAAATATTATTTTTATTATTTTTTATATAATGAAATAATTTTTATTTTAATAGTTCTTAATATACATTCTGCTCTCTCTGTTATCATCTTTTCTGTATATTACACAGAATGGTTCTGTTAATTCTTCGGCTCTCCAATTCACTACATAATTACATTTTTCTCCCTTTAGAAGATGTTTATCCTCAGTTAAAGTAACTGCAAATTTTTCTCTCAAATCCTTTGTGTCTATATTTTTCATAACAATTGCCCATACAAAGTTTCTATTTATAGGATCTGTTCCATATTCCTTCCATACTTTAACAAAATAATATTCCCCTCTTTTTTCAACAGAAAGATTAATTTCTGTTTTTTCATAGAACATGTATATTCTTCCATCTATTTCAAGAAATTCTGTTTTTATTTTTATATCCCTATCTTTTATTTCTTTTCCATCTGCTTTTATTACTGGAATATTTTTAAATTTTCTATTTGCAACTGTTGTATAAACTTCACCTTTTCCTGTTATACAGCTTTCAGCAAATATAACTCCCCAGCTTACAAAAAACCATGATTTTCTGCTTGTTAAGTCTCCATTCCAGTTTATAAAGTCCATTCCTGCTGTTCCATAATAATGCCATTTAAGAGCTCCCGTCATATTTCTTTCAGCATATCCAGTTTTATAATTTCTCTGAGCATTAATATTTTCCATATTCATTTTTATTTCTGTTGTTCCTGGAATATAGTTATAATCTACATTTTCCCAATAATCTTTATACTGCTCTGTATCTTCGTCATAAAGGCAATATGCTCCATCTCCTGTGAACCAGTATTTACTTTTTTTTAAATCTCTACATTCATAATTTCCTACAGTGCTTGAATGCATTGCAATACCTATAGAATAATCTTTATTTCTTTTTATTACTCTGTCCATATTATTGCACACTATAACTTGATCTTTATATTCTTCTGTTTCTATATCATCTCTGCTTAAAAGTTCATTCATTTTACTGCATAAAAATGATGATTTTTCATTTTCAAAATATTTATAAGTTCTTTCTTTTTCTATCTCTCTTTTTACAACTTTTAATATTTTGTCTTTATATTCTTTTGGAGCACATATTCCTGCAAGAAGAAAAGCATTTATTATTTTATGCCCTATCTTATGATCATATTCTTTTTTTCCTGCAATTATATTACTGAAAGCTCCTTTAAAGAAAAATGGTTCAAAAGATTTAAGGATTATATCATAAAAATTTTTTATTCCTTTCAAATATTTTTCATAACCACTCTCTGATATAAGATAAATTATTTCTGCAGAACTATGAATTATTTCTGCTCCATCTCCTCCTGCATCTGCTATACTTCTGCTTAAGAAAGATCCGTCTCTGTAAAATCCGTCTCTATTAAGAGAACAACTGTCATCTTTATATTCCCAAACTTCAGATAAAGCCCCTAAGGCAAGAATCATTTCATTTTCATTTTTTGATAAAAGCCCCTTTAAAAAAGAAATCTTTACAGCTTTTGCCCTCCATGCTCCGTGAGAAAATCCAAAATTTTCCATATGATGTCCTATATATCTTGAATCTGGTTGAAAGTATTCTATTGTTTCAAGAACAGAATTAAATATTTTTTCTTTTAATTTTCCTTCTGTCATAATAAGAATATCAATTATTATAAGAGGTATCTCTATTTCAAATGTATACTGACTGTTTTCATTAATTTTAATATTTCTATTATAAAAATTTTCTTCTCCTTGTTTTAATCTTTCTTCTATCAATTTAAGAATATCCATATCATTATAATAATTAGTTCCAACTGATTTATAAGCTCTTGTAAGAATTAAAGTGTTTTCATAAAATCTTTTTATTTCTTCAATATTTTTTTCTCTCTCATCAAATCCCGAATTTTCATCTTCTATAAGTATTCTTGTAATACTTTGATTTAAAAAAGTAACAGTATCAACTGGAGTAAATCCATTTCCTTCAAGATACTCTCTTCTTTTGTTTAATATACTTATTTTTTCTATCATTAATTTTCCCCCGAATCTATTTATTATATATTAACAAATTAATATCATTATTTCAGAACACAAGTCAATCATCATTATTTCATATTTTTTAATTCAAAGTTTTTGCTAAGATTAATTCTTTATAATAGACCAATTGTGGAAAACTGCTTATTTTCTCATTTATAAAATAAAATTTATTTCCTTAATTTTTTACAATAAAAAAAGCCAGAGTTTTTTAAACTCCAGCTCATTTTATATTTTAATAATTATTATTTAGATATATTCTACTTTCCCTATTATCTTCTTTTCTATAAACTGTACAGAATGGTTCTACTTTTACTTTTGAATCCCAGTTAATTTCATAATTACATTGAATTCCATTAATCAAGTGTTTTCCTTCTGTTATTTTAACACCAAACTTTTCTCTTATTTCATCAAGAGACATATTTCCTTTATTCATTACAAGTCCCCATACAAGAGAACTATTTACAGGATTTTCTCCATGTTCAACCCACATTTTTACAAAACAGCAATCTTCTTTTTTCTCTATTTCAATATTTATTTCTGTTTTTTTGTAGAACATAAATATTTTTCCATTAATTTCAACATTATCTGCTTTTAATACTGCTCTTTCCTCATCTAAAATTTTTCCATCAACTTTTATTTCAGGAACTTCTTTAAATTTTCTATTTGCAATTGTTGTATAAACTTCACCTTTTCCTTTTATGCAACTTTCAGCAAATATTACACCCCAGCTTACAAAAACCCAAGATTTTCTACTTGTAAGATTACCATTCCAGTTTTCAAATTCCATTCCTGCAGCTCCATAATAATGCCATTTAAGACCAGCTGCACTTTTTCTGTCAAGAGGTTTATGTTCAGGATTTCTCTGAGCATCAACATTTTCCATATTCATTCTTATTTCTGTTGTTCCTGGAATATAGTTATAATCTACATTTTTCCAGTAATCTTTATATTGCTCTAAATCATTATCATAAAGATAATATGCTCCGTCTCCTGTATACCATCCTTTTATATTTTCTCCATTTCTAGTTTCATAATTTCCAATATTTGAAGAATGCATTGTAATTCCTACAGCATAATTTTCTGCTCTTCTCATTATTCTGTTCATTTTATTGCATATTACAAGTCTGTCTTTATATTCTTTTATTTCAATATTTTCTTCTAATAATTCTTTCATATGATTATAAAAGAAAGGAGATTTTTCATTTTCAAAATATTTATAGAAAGTATCTTTTTCAACTTCTGATTTTATAAGTTCAGCTAATTTGCTTTTATATTCTTCAGGAGCATCTTCTTTAATTAGAAGAAGCGAATTAAGCATTTCATGTCCTGTTTTGTGATCGTGGCTAGTATAATCTGAAATCCCTCTTCCATTAAGCATATCTGTAAATCCACCTTTAAAGAAGAATGGTTCAAAAGAAGTAAAAATTATGTCGTAGAAATTTTTAAGACCAAGAAGATATTTTTCATACTCTGTTTTTCTTACAAGATGAATAATTTCTCCTATTTCTCTTAAAATTATATTTCCGTATTTAGCAGTATATGGAATACTTCCATGATGAAGGAATGATCCATCTCTATAGAATCCATTTCTATCAAGAGAATAGCTGTCATCTTTATATGCCCATGCTTCTATAAGAGAATTAAGAGCAAGTTTTATTTCATCTTTATTATTTTCAAGTATTCCTCTTATAAGGGAAACTTTTACTGTTTCTGCTCTATGTTCTGCTGTTGAAAATCTAAGAGGAAGTTTAGTTGTATATATAGCTCCCTCATTGTTTCCTGAATATCTTGGATCTGGCTGAAAATATCTTCCAGAGTCCATAACTTCTTTCATTATATCTTTTGATATATCTTCATTCATTAAAACAAAAATATCATTTAAAAGCATTGGGATATCTATTTCCCATACCCACCAATTAGTATGTTCTGCACAATTTTTATTGTAGAAATACTTCTGCCCCATTGAAAGTCTTTCTTCAACTAACTTTAAAACATCTGCATTTTTTTCATATTCTGTTCCTTTTACTGTATATCCCTTTGCAAGAGTAAGAGTATCTTTATAGAATTTTTTTAAAAGATTTATATCTTTTCCTATTTCAGAATAATCAAATTTTTCTGATAATATTCTTTTTAACTCTTTGTTTAAAAAATCAAGTGTTTCCTGTGGAATCTTTTCAGCACCTGCTAAATATTCTTTTCTTCTGTCCAGCATAACTGTTCTTTCCATCATTTTTCCCTCCCCCAAAGCAGTTAATAAATTAATCAACTACTTTTTTGTTTCAAAACAATAATAAATATGTTCTTTTTTACTGTTTTTTATCTATTAATACATTATAATGTAAAAAAACAATATTGTAAAATAAAAATATATTCAAAATGAAAAAAAGAGCACAGCTTTTTTTTAAAGAACTGTACTCTTTTATATTTAAATAATTTTATTTTAATATGAATTGTCGTTTACAGGTTTTCCAGCTTTTGCTATTTTTACAAGTCTGCTAGTTCCAAGTCTTTCTGCCCCAAGTTCCATAAACTTTTCAGCATCTTCAAATGATGAAATTCCTCCTGCAGCTTTAACTTTTACATTTTCTCCTACATATTTTCTCATAAGAGCCACATCATCAAAAGTTGCTCCTCCTGTAGAAAATCCTGTAGAAGTTTTAATATATTCTGCTCCTGATTCAGTTACTATTTCACACATTTTAATTTTTTCTTCTTCTGTTAAAAGACAAGTTTCAATTATAACTTTTAAAATTCTTCCGTCACATGCTTCATGAATTTTTTCTATTTCTTCTTTTACAAGATCATATTTTTTATCTTTTAAAAGTCCAATATTGATAACCATATCAATTTCATCTGCACCATTTTCTATTGCATCTTTTGTTTCAAAAACTTTTACAGCAGTTGTGCTGTATCCATTAGGAAACCCTATTACTGTACAGATAGGAAGTTTATCTCCAACATATTCTTTAGCTTGCTTTACATAAGAAGCTGGAATACATGCTGAAGCTGCTTTATATTTTATTCCATCATCTAATATTTCTTTTATTTCTGCCCATGTTGCTGTTTGACCTAAAAGAGTATGATCAACAGCTGCAAATATTTTTTCTCTGTCCATTTTATCTCCTTTTATTTCAAAAAATTTTAATCTAAACTAGTTTACCAAGAATTGAAGTTCCTATTGTATTTTCAGGCATCTTAACATCAAAATTGTCTGCAATAGTTGCTCCTATAACAGCAAATGTTGAAGCTCTGTCAAGTTGTCCATGTCCTTTCATTGAAGGAGAGTAAGCGATAAAAGGAACTCTTTCTCTTGTGTGATCTGTTCCAGTGTATGTAGGATCATTTCCATGGTCAGCTGTTATTATTAAAAGATCATCCTCATGAAGTTTTCCTAAAAGTTCCCCAAGTTTTACATCAAATTTTTCAAGTTCTTGAGCATATCCTATAGGATCTCTTCTATGTCCCCAAAGAGCATCAAAGTCAACTAGATTTACATAACATAAACCTGTAAAATCTTTTTCTGCTATTTCTATTGTCTGTTCCATTCCATGAACTGAACTCTTTGATTTATATGCTTCTGTTATTCCTTCTGTGTCAAAAATATCATTTATTTTTCCAACTGAAATAACATCAAAATTACTGTCTTTAAGGGCATTTAAAGCTGTTCTTCCATATGGTTTTAAAGCATAGTCATGTCTGTTTGAAGTTCTTTTAAACTCCCCTTTTTTCTTTCCAACATATGGTCTTGCAATAATTCTTCCAACTTTCCATTCATCTTTAAGTGTAAGTTCTCTTGCAATTTCACAGCATCTGTAAAGTTCATCAAGTCCAAAAGTTTCTTCATTTCCACAGATTTGAAGAACTGAGTCTGCTGAAGTATATACTATCATATTTCCTGTTGCAATCTCTTCTTCTGCAAGTTCATCAAGAATCTCTGTTCCACTTGCACTTTTATTTCCTATTACTTTATGACCTGTTCTTTTTTCAAGTTCATCAATAAGTTCTTTAGGAAAACCTGTGTCTGTAAATGTTTTAAAAGGTTTATCTATATTAAGCCCCATCATTTCCCAGTGTCCTGTCATTGTATCTTTTCCTACACTTGTTTCATTCATTTCCATGAAATATCCAAGAGGATTTTCCACAGGACTTACATTTTTCATAGGGTGAAGATTAGCCATTCCAAGTTTTTGAAGATTAGGAATATTAAAAGTTTTTACACTTTCTGCAATATGACCAAGGGTATCAACACCTTTATCTCCAAATTTTTCTGAATCGTCCATTGCTCCTATTCCAAGTGAATCCACAACAATTGTGAATATTCTTTTATATTTTTTCATTTAAGATGCCTCCTTCTTTTTCTTAACAGAAAGTTTCAAGGGCAATTTTCATCATATTAACGAAAGCTGTCTGTCTCTCTTCTGCTGTTGCTTTCTTTTCAGATGTAAAGCTGTCTGATATTGTTAAAAGACAAGCTGCTTTTTTTCCAAGAACTTTTGCATTATGGAAAAGCGCAAAACTTTCCATCTCTACACAAGTACATCCATGTTTAGCACTTATTTCTTTATATCCGTCAACATTGCTTTCTGTATAGAAAACATCACTTGAGTGAATTCTGTCAAGATGAACAGGAATTTCAAGTCTTTCTGCTGTTTTCATTATTTTTTCATTAAGCTCTGCATCTGGATAAGTTACATCTTTATCATATCCATTTTGTGTTTTTGCAAAAGATGATTCACTCCATGCACTTTCTGCAAGAACAACATCAAAAAGATCAAGTTTATCTGTATAAGCTCCTGCTGATCCTACACGAACTATATTTTCAACTCCATATTGAGAATAAAGTTCATAAGAATAAATTCCTATTGAAGGCATTCCCATTCCTGAAGCCATTACTGTAATTTCTTTTCCTTTATATTCACCTGTAAAAGCAAACATATTTCTTACTGTATTTACAAGTCTTACATTTGTAAGAAATGTCTCAGCTATAAATTTTGCTCTTAAAGGATCTCCTGGCATTAATACATTTTTTGCTATTTCTCCAACTTTTGCTTGGTTATGTGGTGTAGGCATATTTTTTCCTCCTAATTTTTTTCTATAAATCATCACTTGTAAATGCCATAGGCATTAATTCTTCTATATTTGTAACAAGAACTTTCTCTCCTGTTCCAAGAACTATAGGAGTATCTCTCTTTAAAAGTTCAACAAGTACTTGTCTGCATGCTCCACAAGGAGTTATAAGTGTATTTCCTTGACCTACTATAGCCATACATTCAATATCGTCCTGACGATATCCAAGTGAATATACATGAAATAATGCACTTCTTTCTGCACAGTTTGTAAGTCCATAAGAAGCATTTTCAATATTTGCTCCTTTATGATATTTTCCATCTTTTGTTTTTACACATGCACCTACATGGAAATTTGAATAAGGTGCATAAGCATTATCCATAGCTTCATAAGCATTTTTTAGAAGTTCTGTATATTTTTCCATTTCTT
The DNA here is from genome assembly GCF_021531595.1 of Fusobacterium perfoetens. NCBI lineage: Bacteria > Fusobacteriati > Fusobacteriota > Fusobacteriia > Fusobacteriales > Fusobacteriaceae > Fusobacterium > Fusobacterium perfoetens. Next base: position 6,223 of record NZ_JADYUD010000005.1, on the reverse strand, counting down.
TTTCTCCTTAATATAATTAGAACATTGTAATAAGTCCTACTATCATAGCACTTAAAACACTTACAACAAATCCTCCAATCATTGCTTTAAATACAAGTCTTGAAAGTACTCCTCTTTTTTCAGGACAAAGTGCTGCAATACCTGCAATACATATTCCCATACTTGAAATATTTGCAAATCCTGCAAGAGATATTGAAAGAATAAGAGCTGTTCTTTCTCCAAGTCCTTGAATAACCTGTCCTAATTGTTGGAATGCAACGAATTCATTAAGAACAAGTTTACTTCCTAAAAGCTGACCTGCAAGAAGAATATCATCTCCTGAAAGTCCCATTATAAATCCAAGAGGTGAAAATACATAAGCAAATATTTTTTCAAGGCTTAAACTTCCAATTCCAACTGCTCCACCTATTGCTCCAAGTATTCCATTTACAAGAGCAACAAGACCAATTATAGCTATAAGAGAAGCACCTATTGCCATTGCAGAGTTCATTCCATTCATAGCACCCTCTGTTACAGCACCTATAAGATTTTCATTGTCACCTTTATTATCCATGCTTACATCTTCAACATTTTTTGAAATTTCTATTTCAGGATAAATTATTTTAGAAACAGCTATACTTCCCATAGGAACAAGAGTACTTGCAATAAGAAGATATTCCATAGGTATTCCAAGAGCAACATATCCTCCTATTATTGTTGCTGACATACTTCCCATTCCAGAAACTAAAACAACCATAATTTCACTTTCTGTCATTATTCCAAGATATTTGCTTATAAGAATAGGGCTTTCAGTCTGTCCAAGGAACATATTTGCAACTGCAACGAAACTTTCAACCTGTGATGTTCCAAGAATTTTTCCAACACCTTTTCCAATTACTTTTACTATAAATCCTAAAATTCCAAGATAGTATAAAGCACCTACCAAAGAAGAAAGGAAAACTATATTTCCAAGAACTTGAGTTGCAAAAATAAATCCTGTAGGAGCTCCTGCAAATCCAAGGCTTCCAAATACAAATGATATTCCATCTTTTCCATAGTCAAGAACTCTTGTTACTACATCAGAAACTTTTGATACAACAAGTTTTCCAAGAGGGAATTTTACAAGTAAAAATGCAATTATAAACTGTACTGCCATGGCTTTTAAAATTATTTCTTTTTTTACAGCTTTTCTGTCTTTAGATATTACAAGCATCGCTCCCAGTATTATCACTATTCCTAAAATATTTATAACAGCTCTCATCTTTTTTTATCTCTCCTATATTTTATTAAAATTATTTTGCTGATTCTTTATCAGACTTAATTAAGTTACGGATAGCTTCCACAGTTACTTTTATTGCTGCTTCAGTATCATGAACAACAGGATTTTCAAGTCCAAGTTTTTCTCTTTCTTGATTTGCTACTACAAGGAAAGATGAACCTACACGGACATTTAAATAACTTCCTACTATAAATAAAGCTGCTGATTCCATTTCAGATGCTTTACATCCCATTCTTTTCCATGCTTCCCATTTATTTTCTAGCTCATAACTTACAGGCTTTGTTGAAGGTTCATGTTGTCCATAGAAAGCATCTTTACATTGAACAACTCCCACATGGTAAGTTTCTTTTAAAGTTTTTGCTGCTTTTACAAGAGCATTTGTTATATCAAGATCTGCAACTGCAGGATATTCTATTGGAGCATATTCTTTACTTGTTCCTTCCATACGAATTGCACCAGTTGCAATAACAATGTCTCCTCCCATTATTTCTGTCTGCATTCCTCCACAAGTTCCAACTCTTAGGAATGTATCTGCTCCACATCTTACAAGTTCTTCAAGAGCAATAGAAGCTGAAGGTCCTCCTATTCCTGTAGAAGTAACACTTACTTTCACTCCGTCAATATAACCGGTATAAGTAACATATTCTCTGCTGTCTGCCACAAGTTTTGCATCATCAAAATGTTTTGCTATTTTTTCGCAACGCTTTGGATCTCCAGGTAAAATAACATATTTTCCTACATCTCCTTGTCTTAAGCCAATGTGATATTGTAATCCTTCTTCTGCATATTTCATAATCTGCTACCTCCAATTTTTTAATTTTATACCGTTGTCTAAATTACATTCTTGTTGTTTATCAAGTTGTCTACTATTGTATGATATCATGCAAATTGTTTTAATGTCAATCGCTTTTTTGTTTTTTTTGAACATTTTTATAAACCAATTTTATTGTTTGTTTAACCTAAAAAAATAAAAAAACCAGAACACTTTTATGTGCTCTGGTATACTAATTTTCTTATTTTAATCTTCTGTCAATTATTATGCTGCCATTTTCCACAGGTATGTAATGCTTGTTGTATAGAACAGGATACTTATTTTTTATATGAATAGATTCTGCTAAAAGGTAGAATCTTTCACTTTTAGAAACAGTATACTTCATTGCTGAAACATTTCCAGCTTCAGAAAATGTAAGTTTTATTGAAGAATGTTTTGCTTTTTCATAAATAGTTTTATCTAAATATTCAAGAAGTTGATTCTTATCTGAAAGTTCTATTCCTGCTTCAGAAATAGTTTCAACTGGAATTGTTGAAAGAGTATAGGCTACTGTTTTTCCTTTTGACTTATACCATCTATCTGCAAAAATAACAACAGGAGTTTTTCTTTCTAAAACTTTTGCTGTATAATCTGATGAAGGCTCTATTCTAAATTCAAGTTCTACCTCATCTATCTCTTCAGTTACAGATGAATAAACAGGATGTTCAAGAGTTTCTAGACCTTTTTCTATCTTCACTCCTGATTTCATTACAAAATTTCCTTTTCCTTGCATATTTTTAATTATTCCATCTTCCTGAAGAAAGGCTAAAGCCTGTCTTAATGTTGTACGGCTTACTCCCATAGTCTTTGCAAGTTCTGGTTCTGTTGGAAGTCTGCTGTCCTGTACAAATTCCCCATCTTTTATCATCTGGAACAACTTATTATATACAGCTACACATCTCGGAATTTTTTTTGTTCCGTTTGTAAGTTGTTCAATTTTATTCATAGTTTAACACACCATCCCTAATGTTTAATTTAAAAAAATAACTTTTATATATTATATAATATTAGACAAGTTATTTCAAGAATAATTGTTTTAAAAACATCTTCTATATCTTTTTAAATATAAATATATCCGTTTTAAAACAAAATTTTATCAGATTATTGATTATTTTTTTCCCATGTGATATATTTAAATTAAATATAATAATTTTTGAGATTTTTTAAGCGTTTTTTATTGTTTTCAGTTTATATATTAAAACAATGAAAAGCGTTTTTTTATAATTTTTTATGGAGGTCTGATATGAATTGTAACGAAAATAAAATGGGCTCTCATAAAATTCTGCCCTTGCTTTTATCTATGTCACTTCCCCCTACAATATCAATGATGACAAGTTCTCTTTATAATATTGTAGATTCCATTTTTGTAGCAAGGCTTGGAAATAATGCACTTACTGCTGTTTCTTTAGCTTTTCCAATTCAGATACTTATTATAGCCCTTGCAATAGGCTTGGGAGTGGGAGTAAATTCATTTGTTTCTAGAAAATTAGGGGAAAAAGATTTTTCTGCTGCTGACAGTGCTGCATCACATGGAATCTTTCTCTCTGTTCTGCACTATATAATTTTATCTGTTCTTGGTATCATTTTTATAAAACCTTTTTTTAATATTTTTACAAAAAACAGTGAAATTTTTAATATGGGCTGTACATACACATATATAGTTACATTCTTAAGTTTTGGAATAATAATGCAAATAGGAATAGAAAAAACTCTTCAGGCAACAGGAAATACTCTTACTCCTATGTTCCTTCAAATAATAGGTGCTGGAACAAATATTATTCTTGATCCTATTATGATTTATGGATATTTTGGATTTCCTGAAATGGGAGTGACAGGAGCTGCTGTAGCTACAGTCTGTGGACAGATAATTGCTCTTTTATGTTCTCTCTATGTTATTTTTTACAAAAAACAAGAAGTTAAAATATCAATTAAAAATTTTAAATGGGATTCAAATATTGTAAAAAAAATATACAGTGTTGCTGTTCCTTCATTTTTTATAATATCAACAGGATTTTTTATGGTTACAGGTATAAATTATATCCTAACAGGAATATCTGCTCTTGCTGTTTCTGTTTTTGGAATATATTATAAACTCCAGACTTTTGTATATATGCCTACAAGTGGAATTACTCAAGGGGCTATGCCTATTATGGGATATAATTATGGAGCTGGAAATAAAAAAAGACTTCTTGAAACTCTTGATTACTCAATGCTTATCTGTGCTGTAATAAATTTAGCGGGAACTTTTCTTTTTTGGATTTTTCCAAAAGAGATTCTTTCCTGCTTTAATGCTTCTTATGAAATGCTTGAAATAGGAGTGCCTGCTCTTAAAATTATAAGTATAAGCTTTGTTGCTGGAAGCATATGTTTTATATTTTCATGTTTCTTTCAGGCACTTGGAATGGGAGGAGCTTCTCTTTTTATAACTCTTTTAAGACAATTTATTATTCTTTTACCTTTAGCTTTTTTTATGGGAAATATTTTTGGATTAAAAGGTGTATGGTGGTCATTTATAATTGCAGAATTTATAACATGTATATGCTCAATAATAATTTATAAACATCATTCTAAAAAAGATTCTGTTTTTAAATAAATTACTTCATAAAAAATAGCTGCTGCATTTTCTAATCTAGATTTGCAACAGCTTTTTTATATTTTATTCTTATTAAAATAGTTTATTTCCTATTTTAATTCTTTGTCCATTTGAAATATCCAAATTTGGCTCTCTCTTTCTGATTTACTATTTTGTGTCATTATTACTTTAGCTTTAGGAACTGCTTTTCCATTATAAGTAAATTCTTTTTTATTTCCATCATATATATAATCTTCCATATTTGAACTTTTATTATCAGGATCTTCCATTTTAGTTGCTATTCCAAAATCGTTATCATTGACTACAACTATTGTTTTTTTATCAGGTAAAACAGTCATTCCTTCGGCTTTTTCTATATCCCAGCCATATTCTCTTAAATCTAAAACCAATTCTTTTTTAACAGGTTTTAATTCTTTTAATTTTCCATATTCAAGATCCCCATTATTTCCTATTTCATCTGCTCCGTTTATATCTATCATATAAATAAGATTCTGCATCTTTCCATTTTGTTTTCCCTGTTCAATCACTAAAAATTTACCTTCTCCTATAGAACAAATATCTCCTATCTTAGCTGCCCCAAAATTTTTATACCCTTTATCAACTGGATAAGCATACATAACACTTTCTTTTGTCTCAGGATTAAATCTTACTATTCTTGTATATTCTGCTGTATTTTTTGTTTCTCCATTTATATTTAAAGGACTTTGTACAGCTGCATACACATAACCTTTTTCATCTATTGTAAGACCTTCAAATCCTCTGTTTGGCACTCTATATTTTAATATCTCAGGAAGCCCTTCCTTAGGCCCATATTTTTCTATTATTTTTCCATGTTTATCTGCTTTAATTATAAAAGGCCCATATTCATCACACAGCCAGAAATTTTCATCTTTATCAACTGCAATTCCTTCTGTATCCACTCCATCAATATCATCATTCAGTCTGCTCATATCAAAGTTTAATGGAATTTCTCCTATTGCACCTACAAGCCCTTCAGGAATAACTCTTCCTGAAATCTTTTCTCCAAAACTATTTCTTAAAGGAATACTTTTTACAATTTCAGCCTTATCCCCTTTAACTTTTATCACTCCTATGCTTGGAGTAAAATCAGGAACAGGGAAAAATTTTCCTGCTATTTCTTTTCAATTTTCTATATATTTAGGAATATCTCCATTTGGACCTCTGTCTGTTACAGCATAAAATTCTAAATTTCCGTCTTTATCCTGTCCTTTAAAAGTTAAAGCTGAACCATATCCAGGATTTATCCCTGTTATAAATTCTTTTTCTTCTCCATTATAGATTATTTTATAATCTCCTGAATTTACAATATATTTTTTTACATTTATAGACTCTGCATAAATCATTGTGCTTATAAGCATACTTAAAAAAATAATTTTCTTCATATTCAATCACCTCTTATATGCAGAGTATCATTTAAATATAAATTGCATATTAAAATAATGTAAAACTTAAGTAAATTTTTATACAAAAAAAGAGAAGGATTTCTCCTTCTCTTCTTACTATACCCATTAGGGTTTTACTATTTAGTTATTTCTGATAC